>CAMLMM010000011.1 GCA_946481105.1 uncultured Alphaproteobacteria bacterium | reverse complement strand
GCCTTGTCAAGCGGCATACGTGGTGCAATCTCGGCCAGATGACGGACATAGGCCGCAACATCGCCCTTCTGGTATGCCCGCATGATGCGGTCATCGACATCGTTTTCCAAGTGACGCGATACATCCACGGCCAACGAGTACAAGCTTTCAATGACGAATTTCGCGGCCGACAGGAATGACTCACGTTCAATGCGCAATTGTGATTCACGGAATTTTTTCGCCTGCTCGGCCATTTCGGCGACCGATTTATACAGATTGGCGCTGTGTTTTGAAAACACATTGCCAGTCTCATCCACCGCGGCAATCGCCGAACGTGTATAGCTCTCGAGACGCGAACCTTCTGCCGAAAGTTTCTGGCGGGATTCCTCGATATTGGAAACCGCATCCTGACTTTGGTTTTGTATTTCCGCCACTTTCGATACCAGACGCGAGGTCGAATTCGCGATTGTATCAGCCACGACAGAGGATTGTTCGGCAATCATCGCCGCCTGCGCGCGCATTTCCTCGCCATAATTCTGGGCGATAGTCAGCGATCCTTTTAGATATGTCTCAATTTCCTGCGCGCGGACAGACAATGTCTCGCCCGTTTTCTGCAGTTCACCCAGGTTCATACGGCTGGCATCAACGAGATTGACGCTTTCATCGCGCAGCGCCTGCACAACACCAGCCGCTTTGCGAACAGCCTGCTCCCCGACTTCCGCCAGCAGGCGGCTTTCCTCTATGTATTGGCGACTGCCGGCAGCCAGCTTGGCCACGGCGTTTTCAGCCTGACGGTCAAGCAACTGGGTAGACTCGCCGAATTGTTCGGTTGCATCGTCCAGATCGCTAATCGCCTTGCCGACAACAGTACCCAGGCTCTTGATATGGGTTTCAAGATTGGTGTGCAGCGCATCGACTTTCAGGCGAACCTGATCGGTAATCAGCTGCAGATCGTCGGTACGGCCTTTCACCCCAGTCTGGATTTGCGCCAGACGTTCCTGCGTATCCTGTGACACGGTACGAATATCGCGCAGTGAAATCGTCAAATTGTCGGTGAGTTCCAGCATGCTCTTGGATGTTTCCATCGTGCTGGCGCCCAGCTTCTCAAAACGCTGGTCGAGGCTTTCTCCCATATCCGACAGGCACGACAGGGCCATATCGCCAGTAGTAACCAGGTTCTCCTGTAACTGCGTATAACGCTCGTTCAGCAGATTGGCTTTCTCCACCATGATATGACATTGCGGCTCCGCCTTGGCAGACAAATCGGACAATGTCTCAATTGTATGGCGCAGGCTGCTTTCGGTTTTCAGCGAAGTAATATCAATTGCCTGCAACACATCAACCAGCTTCCCTTCATAGCTGACGACGTTGCTGCTCGCCTCTTCCATTTTTTGCAGCAACGCATCACCGCGGTCAAAGAACTTCACGCCCAGGTTTTCAATCTGCTCTTCGGATGATTCAAAGGCTTCTTGCAGTGCCTCATGGCGGGATTTGATTACGTCGCTGGCCCCGGCGGCAGTCTCCTCAATATCAGCCAGCATGGATTTAATCGCCTGGCGCTGCGCCGCAAGCTCTTCGTCAATAATACGCGATTGGGATTTTACTTCCCCAAGTGTCACGCTCATTTCCTGCGTGCTTTCTTTCAGGCTGGTGGCCAATGTCTCGCCAATCTGTTTCAGCTTGGATGTTTCCTGCCCGACTTCGGCCACACGCACGGCGATCTTGTCGTCAATGGCCACCGTCTGCGCCGCCAGACGATCAATGGATTCATTGATAAGGCTTAACGGACGCTGTGATTTTTCCTGCATCGCTTCCGCCGCTTCCAGCAGGCTTTCCTGCGTGCGCACAGCAGCGTCGACGACGGTCTCCTGGGTTTTTTCCAATCCCGTCACAGCGTTATCGATCGCGCTACGTTTGGCATCCAGTTCAGCCAGCAACTGGTTGAGCTGATTACGGTGATCCTGCGCCGATTTCGCCAGTTCCGAGAATTTCTCGTCCGACAGACGGGTCGTAAGCGTAATTTGCTCCTGCGCTTCCTGCGCGGATTTCTCCATCATGTCGCGTGATTTGCGCACGGCGTTGGTGATGGTGTCCGCGCCTGATATCGCCATCGACAAGGCCTCACCCAGTTTATGCGTAGCAATGTCACCGACCTGTTGCAGGCCATTAGTATTTTCCAGCAATTTTTCAGCCGACTCTTTCAACGTATCCGCGCGTTCTTCCAGACGTTTTTCAATCGTCTCGGTGCGGGTAATCAGGTTCTCGGCGGTCTGCTCGACTTTACCCAGGCTCGCGGACATCACATCCATCACGCCCTCAACGGCTTGCGAGATTTTCTCGGCACCGACAAGGCTGTCTTCCAGACGTTCCGCGCCGCCCTGAATGGACTGTGATACCGCACCCAGCTTGTCCGCCTGGCTGTCAAGCGTATGGCTGGTCGTATCAATCTGATCGGCCACGTTGCCGATTTTTTGCGACAGATTTTGTACGGCATCCAATAACGCAACTTCAATCGCCTTGATTTTATCAACGGCCTCATCCGAAGCGGCAGTGAGCTTAACTGTCCCGCTGGTGAAAATACCATCAACCTCTTCGCTCAATTCGGAAATCTCGGCCGAGATATTTTCCCATGACGTGACACCGCGCTGCGCCTTGTCGGCGATAACGGTGGATTGTGCTTCGATGGTTTCAGTCAGCGACAACAATTCTTCGGCGCGTTTGCCAAGCGTATCGGTCAGGCGGTCAATGTGAAATTCCGCTTTCTGTGTAACACCTGAGAAATCACGCAGTTCGGCACGCAGGCCGGAACGCGCGCGCTGAATAGCTTTGATGGACGCACGTGATGACGCGGACATGTCGGCCGCCTGTTTCATCATCTGGCGAATGTCTTCATTCAGCAAGCTGGTTTCTTCAGCAGATGGAAAAATCATGCTGCGCAGTTCTTCCTTCAGTGCCTGCGCGTACAAATTTGCATCGCTGCGGCGTTGCCAGGTGGCAATGCACAGCCACATCATGGCAACGGGGGCAAGCACGCTCGCCAGAATGCCGCCCAATGTCAGCGGAGACGATGTAATCGCTTTGACGCTACCGGGCAGCGCCATGATGTAAATCGCCGCATAGGTAATCCAGGCAACGGTCAGAAATACGGCGAAGGCCTGCGCGGCCTGTAACCAGACCGACGCCACCGGGCGCGCCGTGTTGATGCGGCGGTCGGAATAGCTGCGCTCTGCGAGTGGCGACGCATTTTTTTCTTCGTCGTCAAAACCCGCAACGTCATCCTGCAACTGCGGGCCGTCAGCCATAACTTTCCAGTTTCGCAGCACTGGCTTTTGACCGATAAACACGGACGACACGACAATTTCTTCCGGCGTGTCAGTCGTAGCGTTCGGTGCGTTTGTTTCAAGGGAATCTTGTTCGGCGACTGAATCTTTTTCAGGCGAAGATGCAATAAGCGTCATGGATGCGTGGCTCCAAAAGTCACTAGATTTATGTTGCGGAATGAAATGAGCCTGACATGGTTTCCATGCAGGCTCAAGTGGTTAGATAAAAATATTCACGTTTATTCAGAGGATTTTTTACTTGCCTCTAATGACGTAATATAGGCTTTCGCGTCCGCCTTTAGTTCTTTAGCCATAAGATACAGCCCAATAATATTGGGAATACTCATGGAAAAGAACATGGCATCCGAAAACCGGATGACATTGCCCAGGGAAGCCGCCGCGCCTATCACGATAAAAAACAGGAAAATAATCCGGAAGCCGACAATGACCGGCTTGGTATTCCCGAACAGATACCCGGCGCAGATTTCGCCGTAATAGGAATAAACGATGATGGTTGAATACGCGAACAGGAATACAACAACCGTTAGCACAATGTCGAAATGCGGAATGACCGTTTCAAAAGCGCGCGATGTCAGGTCAATCCCCTGCATTGCGCCCGCTCCCTCATACACACCCGATACGATAATGACGAGCGCCGTGACCATGCACACGAAGAACGTATCAAGAAAAGGCCCGAGCCCGCCAATCAATCCCTGCCGTACCGGCATATCGGTTTTGGCCGATGACTGAATGATCGGGGCCGTACCAATACCGGCTTCGTTGGCAAATAGCGCGCGTTTAAACCCGGCAATCATCGCGCCGATAAAACCGCCCCAACCCGCTTCAAGGCTCCATGCGCTGGAGAATATACTACCGATAGCGTTTGGAACATTTTCGTAATTGACCGCAATAACAGTCAACCCGGCAATAATGTACAATATGGCCATGGCAGGGGTAAGTTTGGCCGCCACCTTGGCGATTGTCTTGACACCGCCCAACGTCACCAGACCCGCTAGAATGGCCAGGAAAATGCCGAACAGCCAGCCTTTTTCAAACAGGAAAGAGTTTTCGCCACCCGTCGCGTACAACACTTGGCCGTATGTCTGATTGGCCTGGAACATGTTCCCGCCGCCTATCGCCCCGCCGATACAGCACACGGCAAACAAGGCCGCCAGAAAAACGCCGATAGGTTTCATGCCACGATTTTCAAACCCGGCCTTCAGGTAATACATCGGGCCGCCCATGACTTCTTCGCCTTTTTCTTCCTTATTCGGGAAGTGGCGGTATTTGACGCCCAGCGTCACCTCGGCAAATTTACTGCCCATACCGATAATGCCCATGACGCCCATCCAGAACGCTGCGCCCGGCCCGCCAATGGTGACGGCCACAGCAACACCCGCGATATTGCCCAGCCCGATGGTCGCCGACAGACATGCCGCGAGTGAATCGTAATTGCTGATCTGCCCTTTCGCATTCGGCTCGTCATATTTATGCGTCAGACAATCAATCGCGTGTTTGAAATAACGGATATTCAAGAAGCCCAGATAAACGGTGAAGAACAACCCCGCCGCCGCCAGCCACAACACAATCAGGGGCAGATTGATATCAACCGGGCCATTAGGTGAATCGAATGTCAGTGGAATATTGAAGAAGATGATTTTTTCAAAAAAATCCGCCATCGGCCCGAATACGGCGTCAATCTGCTTATCAATGCTCATGCGTTTCTCCCCTGATGAAGCCTGTATGCTATTGAAGTTAATTGGTTTGAGGAAGCAGCCCCCGCATATTGCTCACAAAAAATATGTTCAAAATTGACAAATACTCCTATGGGGACTATGAAAATACATATAAAGGAATGATAATATAAGGATAACGCTATGAACTGGGTATTAGAATTCAACGAAGCCGCCGTCACCTTTGCGAATAATGAGGCAAAACCTAATGAAACGCCTCAGGAACGACTCATGAATTTTGTGCTGGATGCCTATTGCCTCGGCGATATCGCCACGACGCGCTGGAGAACTGTCCACAATGACATTACACCTGTCAGCATGGCCCCCGGTAATGATGGGCATATTCTTCTCACCACCAATTTTAATGACGCCATTCGCGTAGAACTGGGCCAACTGGATATGCCGCGCGGCGTTCCCGCCCCTGCACATGCCAAGGGCAGCCTTGGATATCAGATGGCTATCATGGCCTATATGATGAATTCATATCCCGATGAAGACGATGAATTAGCCCGCGCCACGCATGTCGACATCAAAGCAGCGCCAGTTCCTGAAGCTCCTGGTAACGCCCTAGTCCTTGGCACACAATGCATGCGACACCGGATGTCCCGGGAATATCGTTGACGCCCATTTGCGAATTTTGGCATCACTCATCTTGGAAGCCTTGGGAATGCGCGGGGCATACACGCGGCAGAACGCATCCGGGCGCATGACGGCGGCATCCTTGGAAATATCATTGGCGAAATCGGTGCGTAACTGATGCAATCTGGTGGCTGGATTGCCTTTACCTTCTTCTTCAAAGAAATTCAGTAAAGTCCTCTCATATTCGGCAAAAACATCTTCGTGCTTGCTGGTAAAAGCACGGTATTGCAAATACAGATTTTTATCGGATTTGGGCCACAGGTGCTGGCAGTTCAGACCAATCACCATCAATTCGGAATGAATGCGAATGCCCTGCTCGGCTTCAACCTCTTTCATGGAATAGCATTTTGCGAACGCAGGTGAAGAAAATCCTGCAACCAGCAGGAAAACCAATAAATATTTCAATTAAACCCTCATGCTCTGGCAGTTTGTGGACGGGCCTGACCGCTGAAATGGGCATCGATATTCGCAATGACCTGCTGCCCCATGATTCGGCGGCCTTCAACCGTTCCGCCCCCTATATGGGGTAACAGCACGACATTGTCCATTGAAATCAGCGCATCCGGCACAGACGGCTCGTTTTCATAGACATCAAGCCCCGCCCCGGCAATATCGCGGTTGCTTAGGGCCACCAGCAGATCGTCGGTTTTAACCACCGCGCCCCGCGCGACATTGATAAGATACCCCTTCGGACCAAGCGCCTTCAGCACTTTGGTATTCACGATATGTTTCGTCGCATCACCACCGGGACATGACATCACCAGAATATCGCAGGCCTGCGCCATATCAGCCAGATCGGAATAATACGGATAGGCCATACCATCTTTCGGACGCGGCCCGTTGTAAATCACATCCATGTCGAACGCCGCGCAGCGCCGGGCAATCGCCTGCCCGATGCGTCCCATGCCGCAAATACCGACTGTTTTACCTTCAAGGGATGTGGACGCCGGGAACGGCCCGCTCGCCCATTTGCCAACACGCACAAACATGTCGGCCTCGACCACGCGGCGCAGGGTTGTAAGTATCAATGCCACTGCTGTATCTGCCGTGTCCTTGGTCGGCGCGTCCGGCGTATTGATAACTTCTACTGACCGCTCCTGTGCCGCGGCCACATCTATGTTATTCACCCCCGCGCCATATTGCGCGATGAGTTCAAGGTTCGGCAGTGACTCGATAATCTTGCGGGTAACGGGCATGCCGTTATAGGTCGACAATATCGCCTGCACCTTCAGCCGGGCATTCTGCAACGCCGCTTCGGGATCGGCCTCTTTCCAGAGTTTGACAACATCATAAACGGACTCCAGCGTGTCCATTTCGGCGGCCTGCATAGCCCCCAGGGCAAGTATGGTTTTTTTCATGGGGGGCAGCATATCATTATCTGTAATTTGGTGAAGCAAAACATGCAGCTTCCATTACTCTTCTCTGGCCCCCACTTTCCACTAAAATCTTGACAACTATGCATTTATTCCTATAATAGGGATGGAGGTATTATATGGGCCGAATATGGACCGAAGAACAGAAACAAAAACAGCGGGAGGCGATTAAACGCTGGCAACCCTGGACAAAATCCACCGGCCCCCAAACAGATACCGGGAAACGGACATCCTCCCATAATGCACTCAAACATGGCCGTTTTGACGCTGGTAGTCGGGAAGACCGACGATTGATCAGCCAGATACTCCGCGATACCCGCGCCCTTATTTCTTTTGGCCGCGCATGGCTCCAATGGCGGAAACAGCAGGATAAAATCCGAAAACTGCAAAAGGAACTATTAAATACCCCTCACCCTAACCCCCTCCCGCAAGAGGAGAAGGATTCACTCTCTGCTTTTCCTTCCCACTTGACGGGGGACCTGTCCTGCGAAGCCTTGGCGAAGAAGGAAGGTCAGGATGGGGGTGAAACCACCACTTTTTTCCCAAAATCACAAAACGAACTATTAACTCACCCTGCCCACACCGGGAAAAATATCCTGTATTTTCCCTCTCCCCACCACAAATCCCCCTCAACCGGACCGCCTTTTATGTTGAAAAAGGACATAACATGGGATAAACGGCACGATATGACCGCCGAACCTAAAAAACTCTACATCAAGTCCTACGGATGCCAGATGAATGTGTACGATACCAAACGTATGCAGGATATCCTGCGCCCGCTTGGCTACGCGGCGGCTGAAACGCCGGATGATGCCGACATGGTCATCCTCAATACCTGCCATATCCGTGAAAAAGCCACCGACAAAGTCTTCTCGGATCTCGGGCGTGTACGTGAACATAAAATTGAAAAAGAAAAGAATGGCGGCCAAATGGTTGTCGCCGTTGCGGGTTGCGTGGCGCAGGCCGAAGGCGATGTGATTTTATCGCGGGCAAAACATGTTGATATGGTATTTGGTCCGCAGACCTATCACAATTTGCCGGAAATGGTCGCGAAGATAACCGGAGCTTACGGTCATGCACGCGTGATCAACACCGATTTCCCGGTTGAAGAAAAATTCGATTACCTGCCGCAGGAAAACGCGGCGGATGGCCCGTCGGCTCATTTATCAATTCAGGAAGGCTGCGATAAATTCTGTACCTTCTGTGTTGTCCCCTATACGCGTGGCAGCGAATATTCCCGCAACGTGCAAAGCGTGATGGACGAAGCCAAACGCCTCGTTGATAACGGCGTGCGTGATATCACCCTGCTCGGTCAGAACGTCAATGCGTTCCATGGCACGGGGCCGGACGGCAGCACCTGGGGCCTGGGGCAGTTGATCACCAAACTGGCGGATATCAATGGCTTGGAACGTATCCGCTATACAACCTCGCATCCCTGCGATGTGCAGGACGATCTGATTGACGCCCATGCCAGTGTTACAAAACTGATGCCCTATCTGCACCTGCCGGTACAAAGCGGCTCGGATAAAATTCTGAAAGCGATGAACCGCAAGCACACAACCGAAAGCTACATGAAAATTATGGCGCGGTTTAAACAGGCGCGCCCCGATATCGTGTTCTCGTCCGATTTTATCGTCGGCTTCCCCGGTGAGACGGAAGAGGATTTTGAGGCAACGATGGACCTTGTCCGCGCCATCGGTTTCGGCGCGGCCTATTCGTTCAAATACAGCGCGCGTCCGGGAACACCTGCGGCAAACATGACGAACCTTGTGCGCGAAGATGTGAAGGATGCGCGGCTGCAACGTCTGCAGGCATTGCTGACTGAACAGGCGATTGCGTTCAATCAAAGCTTTATCGGCCAGACCGTGCCGGTGCTGGTTGATGGTAAAAACGGCAAGCGCGGTTACTTGCACGGGCGCACGCCGCATAATCAGGCTATATCGTTCACGGGGCCTGACCGTCTTTACGGCCAGATTATTGACGTAACTGTGACCAGCGCAGGTCAGATGGCGTTGCACGGTGAAATAAAACTGGTCGATGCGGCCTGATATCAAAACCTTGTTTCGCTAGAGCATTGCTAGGTTTCAAGCAAAAAGTTCCCTTTAATATCAAATAAATACCTATGTATTTTATTTTCCTGATTAACTCCCCGTTTACCATTTCGGCGGAAAATCGGCTCCAAGGAAATGAACTTCCTCGTTTGCGAACTGCGTCGCGTCCCACCCCTCGATTATATCTGTCGCGTAGCTTTGCTTAACCCTATTGGAGAACCCAGATGCACAAGTTAAAGAAAATTGTACTTATTGACGATTCCCCGTCAGATTGCTTTCTGATCCAGCGGATCATGCGCGAATACCCGTCATCCCGATCGCACCAGATCGTCATGTTCGACAACGCGACCGAAGGTCGCCGGTATATCCAACAGCATCCTGAAAATATCGAACTCGTGCTCCTCGATCTGAATCTGCCGGATGCGACAGATGGTCATGATGCCTATGACCAGATCAAGGAATGTCTGGGTAATGTCCCCCTCATTGCCCTCACGGGCTCGGATAATCGCGAACTGGCGATGGAGCTGTTCAAGAAAGGCATGGATGACTTCGTGTGCAAAGCGCACATCATTGATTACCCGGACCTGCTGGGTCGCGCGATTGACTTTGCGCTGTGCCGCCATCAACAGGCGCGCAAGACTCTCGACGCCATGCAACGTGCACTGGACGGCAAAAGCCAGCTACTCGCCTGGATTGGTGACAGCCACTAATGTGGCTGTGGCTGCTGCCCTGTTTTGATCACGGGAGCCTTATAAAATTCACTGGCCGCCACTAAGGTATCACGCGCGTCATGTCTGGTTAAACCGTCATGCGCAGCGGATGCAATTGCCAGTGATACTTCCTGCCCTTTATCCCCTACCGCATTAATTGAAACGCCATCATGCTGACATGCCGAATGACGATCACCTTCGATTGGACGTGCCACAATAGCTACGACCTGAAAGTTGAGTTGCTTGAATTCTCTGACTAATGATGTCATGATTATCTCCTGAATGTGAATGGACTTGGGGTTACGATGACAAGTCAGGCAATCACATCAGATCGACGAAGGCTTCGCCTTCTTCGGCATTCAGAAACTGGTGGATAATCACGAGTAACTGTTTCATACTTCAATATACTGTCACGAAAACGCAAAACGTCAACTGGGCGTTGAAAAATATTTTGCATTGCGATAAATCGGCAGGGAACCAAATTTTACACTTCCTGTTTACTTTTTGTGCTATAATTTGGATATAAGCCAAGAGGAGACAGACCATCCGAACGCTTGAATTTAATGATCTCAGCCTTGTTCCCCTGCTCTACGGCGAACATAACAATAATATCAATTATCTTGAAAAACTGCTGGATATCCAGATTTCCGACCGCGGAAATACCGTTGCCCTGAATGGCGACGATAAAAAGACGCGTCTGGCGAAGCATATCCTGTCCACGCTCTGGGACCGCGTCCAGCGCCAGAAAAACACGATGATTACGCCCGCCGACATCGACGCGGTCATCCATTTCTTTGAAACTGAGGAGAACCCCAAGGCCATGCCTGCTGATCTCGCCGCCGTTCCGCAACGCCCGGATGATGCGAATGCCATCAACCTGAAACGTCGCTCGCTGGTGCCACGCACCAAAAACCAGTCGATATATGTGGACGCCCTGCGCAAGCAGGATATGGTGTTCGGTATCGGCCCCGCTGGTACAGGTAAAACTTATCTCGCCGTCGCCGTCGGTGTCGAAATGTACGAAAAGCAATTAGTCGAACGTCTGATTTTCTGCCGCCCCGCAGTCGAAGCCGGCGAAAAACTTGGTTTCCTGCCCGGTGATATGCGTGAAAAAATCGACCCGTATCTGCGCCCTATTTATGACGCTCTCTATGATTTCCTCGGGGCTGAACGTGTCGAAAAAATGCTGGAACGTGGCGAAATCGAAATCGCACCGCTCGCCTTCATGCGCGGCCGTACCCTTTCCCACGCCTATGTCCTTCTTGATGAAGCGCAGAATACAACATCCTCACAGATGAAAATGTTCCTTTCCCGTATGGGCGAAAACAGCAAGATGGTCGTCACCGGCGACCCGAGCCAGACCGATCTTCTGGATGGTCAGACGTCTGGCCTGAAAGAGGCCTCCAGCATCCTGCGCAGCATAGATGAAATATCGTTTATCGAATTCACCAACACCGATGTCGTGCGTCATAAACTCGTTGGTAAGATCCTGAATGCCTACGATTCAAAACGACATTGACGTGCTGTTCAATTCCCCGCTTTGGGGTAAGTCGCGTCTCGGGGCCCGTAAGCTGGTCCCGGATGTTATTGGCCTGACATGGGAAAGCGTCCCACGCCGACCGCGTGGCGTCGCGCCTGAAGTCACCGTCACATTGACTGACGATGCCGATATCCGGATACTCAACCGCGATTACCGGCAAAAGGATAAACCGACCAATGTCCTGTCCTTTCCCATCTGGGAAAAAATGCAGGATATTCCGGTCAATTCCGGGCCGCAGCCATTAGGCGATATTATTATCGCCTTTGAAACCATTCAGCGCGAGGCCAGGGAACAGGACAAGGCACTGAAAGACCATTTCACCCATATGCTGGTACATGGTTTTCTTCATTTGCTTGGCTATGACCATATTATCGACAGCGATGCTGAGGAAATGGAAGCTTTGGAAGCTAAAATCCTGCGGAAAATGGGTATCAGAAACCCTTATATTGCTTGAAAAACTGTGCTAAAACGTCGCTATCATGTCTGAAAAAGATACATCCTCGCCGCCTGAAAAACCATCCGAGTCCGCCGTCACAAACTGGCTGAAAAAAATAATGGGCCGCAAGCCTGAAGGTGAAGAAGGTCTGCGGGAAGTTATCGAAGATTATATTGAGGAAATGTCTTCGACCCCGGATGCGACAGAATCCACCTTAAATCAGGAATTGAAACTTCTTACGAATATTCTTGAGTTACGCGATCTGACAGCCGAAGACGTCATGGTTCACCGCGCCGATGTGGTCGCCATTGATATCAGCTCATCACCTGAGGAATTGCTGAAACTCATTCTTGAGAAACAGCACAATCGTATCCCGGTATACCGTGACACGCTGGATGACATTATCGGCGTTATTAACATCAAGGATGTTCTGGATGTCCTGGCAAAGAAACAATCGCTGGTATTGAAAAATCTGGTACGCGAAGCGCCCGTTGTATCGCCTGCTCTGCCTGTATTCGACTTGCTGTTGATGATGCGCGAAACGCGCCAGCAACTGGTCTTTGTCATTGATGAATATGGCGGAATTGACGGCCTGATTACGATTGGCGATGTGGTCGGCAGTATTATCGGCGAAGTTCAGGGCGAATTCACCAGGGATGATGTTCCAGAAATAGAAACCAATAAAGATGGCACATTTACGGCAGACGCTCGTATTACAATTCAGGCATTTGAAGAACAATTTGGCCAGGTTCTGACCGATGATGAACGCGATATGGCCGAAACGCTGGGCGGGTTTATCTTCACCATTGCAGGACGTGTTCCGGCCCGTGGCGAAGTTATCAGTCACGGCGCGTCTGGCTTTATTTTTGAAATCCTGGATGCCGATGCGCGCCGCGTTTTGCGCCTGCGCATCCGCCAGCCATCTCCGCCTAAAGACTTATCATGATTCAAGTTGTACCGCGTAGCAATCTGCAGCGCCATCTGGCATCGCTTGCGCTTGGGCTGCTTGGTGCTTTCGGCATGGGGCCGTTTTATGCCTGGCCGATTCTCCTGGTTTCACTATCCTTGTTCTGGCTGGTTTTCACGCAATTCGCAACCTCCCGGACATGGCACTCATGTCTGGCTGGGTTCCTCTATGGCTTTGGCTTCTTCACTGGCAGCCTGTGGTGGATAGGCAATGCCTTACTCGTGGGCGGTAACCCGTATGCCTGGGCTTACCCGTTCGCTGCGGTCGGCCTGCCGTTTCTTTTTGCGTTCTACCCATTATTGGCCTGCGGGCTGACCCGCTGGCTGAAACCGGGGCGCAGCCTGTCGGCGTTTGCCTGTTTTGGATTGCTGATGTTTCTGGCTGAATATGGGCGCGGCCATCTATTTACCGGCTTTGCCTGGAATTTAAGCGGCATGGCATGGACCGGTAATCTGGCCATGCTCCAGATACTTTCGGTGGGTGGCATTTACCTGCTGACGTTCCTGAGCGTATTTATGTTTCTGGCGCCGGCCTTTGCCTGGAAAGGCGACGCCCCGCGCCTTGTCCGCATTTTTGTACTGGATACGGCGATTACCTGCGCCATCGCGCTGTATATTTTCGGGACATTCCGCCTGCATGACAACCCAACGGCCTATAACGACAAAATTCTGATTCAGGTTATCCAGCCGAATATCATGCAGGAAGATAAATGGAACGGGGATAAAGTCTGGGACAATTACCGTTCCCTGCTCCAGTTAATGCAACCGGACCCGGTAGAAACCTATGCCACGCCGCCCGCAACGCGCCTACTGGTAGCGCCGGAAACGGCCATGACCTACCATGAATTGGCGCATCCTGAGGCGCGTGCCGCGCTTCTGGGCCGCTTGTCGGGGTATAGCGAACCGAATATCTATTTGCTGACAGGTGCGCTGCTCCGTGATGACGCAGGTTATCACAATGCGCTGATTGCCTTGGACAAATGGGGGAACAGGCTACAAAGTTTTGATAAATTCCACCTGGTCCCGTTTGGCGAATATATACCATTTCAGCAATATGTACCCTTTGGCCCACTTGTGAAGTTTCAGGGATTTGCCGAAGGTCCGGGACCACGCACCCTGACCTTACCCGACGCACCACCCTTCAGCCCGCTGGTATGCTATGAAGTTATCTTTCCCGCTGCGGTAACCGATAAAAACAGCCGCCCCGACTGGATAGTGAACGTAACAAATGATGCCTGGTACGGGATTTCACCCGGTCCTATCCAGCACCTGGCGCAAGCTCAGTATCGTGCCATTGAGGAAGGCCTGCCGGTGGTTCGTTCGGCCAATACAGGTATCTCGGCTATATTCGATGCCTATGGCCGCCCTGTACTGCAGACAGGGCTTTATGGGGCCGCAAACAGCGAAAGCCTGCTGCCAAGACCAGCTGCAAGCCAAACTATATATTCACGCCTCCCTTAAAGGCGTTCAGGTTCAATACCGCAATCGATAAGAAACCCGCGCACTTGCGCGACATCATCCTTGGTCAGGCTATGATTATGCGGGCGGTGAATTAACGTCGCACGCTCCCCGATGGTGACTATAATTTTATTATCGGCTTTCTCGGTGATCTGCGCACCCAGCTCAACTAACACATGCTCAACATCCTTGAAGTTGACATTTGTGCTGATGGGATGCGCAAACAATGATTCCAGGACCTTTTTATGATGATGATTCATATCCATACCTCTTGTTACATCGGAGGATAGATAAAGCTTCAGCGCATGGTATTGATAAAAGTCAAATCTAGGGGGATATGGTGCGCGCTGAGAGGATTGAACTCCCGACCCACTCGGTGTAAACGAGTTGCTCTACCGCTGAGCTAAGCGCGCTTGAGGTGGACATATCTAACGGCAAACAAACCAGATTTCAAGCATAAAAATCACTATAATAGACAAAAAAAGCAGCCCAATTTGCTTGGGCTGCCTTGGAATTCCTTAGTCTGTAACAACTACTTGTTGTTGACAGCGTCTTTCAGCTCTTTACCAGCTTTGAATTTAGGCTGTTTGGAAGCTGGAATCTTGATCGCTTCGCCGGTGCGTGGGTTGCGGCCGGTAGAGGCAGCGCGTTTAGCCACGGTGAAAGTACCGAAACCAACCAGACGTACTTCGTCGCCTTTTTTCAGGGCTTTGGTAACGCATTCGATAACTGCTTCGATTGCTTCTTGTGCAGCTGCTTTGGTAATGTCAGCTTTTTTTGCTACTGCTTCAACGAGTTCAGATTTATTCATGATAACCCCTTGGGTCAAAGTTAGGTTGAAAAAACATTCTACCCCCCTCCCTAAGCCTTTAAAACCAAAGGGTTCAGAAGAAGCGTAGAATCAATGTTTATGCCTTTTGAGAAGAAATCTCAATGACGAATTACATCATTTTCAAGGTTTTCTGCCGTTTTTGGGGATAAATCGTCGATTTTTGGCGATTTATCGGCGGAAATTGGCTCTGGAATGCGCATCAGCGCATGGGCAAGCACTTCCTCAATCGTGGCAACAGGTACTATTTCCAGGCCTTTTTTGACATTCGCAGGAATCTCTTCAAGGTCTTTGGCGTTGTCTTTTGGAATCAGAACCTTCGTAATGCCACCGCGTAACGCGGCCAGCAGCTTCTCTTTCAGGCCGCCAATTTCGGTGACATAGCCACGCAAATTCACTTCGCCTGTCATGGCAATATCACGGCGCACTTCGATACCTGTGAGCGCCGACACAATCGCCGTGACCATCGCCGCACCGGCGGACGGGCCATCTTTCGGTGTCGCGCCTTCCGGAACGTGAACGTGGATATTCATTTCCTTCAGGGCATCGTAATCGATACCGAATTGATTGGAACGCGATTTGATAAGCATTTCAGCCACCGTAATCGATTCCTTCATGACGTCTTTCAGGTTGCCAGTGGTGGACAGTTTGCCGTCTTTACCCGGCATTGTGACCGCTTCGATCGACAGCAGATCGCCGCCGACTTCAGTGTAAGCCAAACCATTGACCACACCAACGCGGTGAATCTCTTCTATCTCACCAAAGCTGAACCGGCGCACCCCGGCGTATTTACCAAGATTGCGCGCTGTAATAGACAGGGTTTCCTTTTTCTTCTGCAGGATTTCCTTGATGGCTTTGCGACAGAGATTGGCAATCTCACGTTCCAGATTTCGCACCCCGGCTTCGCGGGTATAATAACGGATCAGGTCACGCACGGCGTCATCGGAAAGTTTGAATTCACTTTCTTTCAGACCGGCATTTTTCAACTGTTTCTTGAACAGGTGACGCTTCACGATTTCCAGTTTCTCATCTTCGGTATAACCAGAAACGCGGATAATCTCCATGCGATCCAGTAACGGACGCGGCATGTTCAGTGAATTGGCGGTACAGATGAACATCACATCGGACAGGTCGTAATCTGTCTCAAGATAATGGTCGGCAAATGTGCTGTTTTGTTCCGGGTCCAGAACCTCCAGCAACGCCGAGCTTGGGTCGCCGCGCCAGTCGGATGCTAATTTGTCAATCTCGTCCAGCAGGAACAGCGGGTTGCTGCTCTTGGCTTTTTTCATGCCCTGGATGATTTTACCCGGCAATGCCCCAATATAGGTCCGGCGATGGCCGCGAATTTCACTTTCATCACGCACGCCACCCAGTGACATACGGATATAATTACGGTTGGTTGCCTTGGCAATCGACTGCGCCAGCGAGGTTTTGCCGACGCCAGGTGGTCCGACGAGGCAAAGGATAGGCCCTTTTACCTTATTGGCACGTTGTTGAACCGCTAAATACTCAAGGATACGCTCCTTGACCTTCTCGAGTCCGGCATGATCGCGGTTGAGTATCTTCTCTGCTTCTTTGATATCCTTTTTAACCTTGGTCTGTTTTTTCCACGGCACGGAGAGCAGCCAGTCGAGATAGTTACGCACAACGGTGGCTTCCGCAGACATCGGCGACATCATCTTCAGTTTTTTAAGTTCGGCAAAAGCCTTCTCTTTCGCTTCTTTGGTAAAGCGGGTTTTCTCAATGCGCTTCTCGAGCTCCTCGAGCTCGCCGCCATTGCCGTTCTCGCCATCACCCAGCTCTTTCTGAATGGCCTTCATCTGCTCATTCAGGTAATACTCGCGCTGGGTTTTCTCCATCTGGCGTTTAACACGGCCACGGATACGTTTTTCAACCTGCAGGACGCCAATTTCGCCTTCCATCAGGCCATAGATATGTTCCAGGCTTTCGGCGACGGAGGCAATTTCCAGCAATTTCTGCTTGTCTTCAATCTTAAGAGTCAGGTGAGACGCTATAGTATCCGCCAGTTTTGACGGCTCTTCGATCTGGGAAATCGAAACAATAACTTCCGGAGGAATCTTTTTGTTGAGTTTGACGTACTCTTCAAACTGGGTAACGACCGCACGGCTGAGCGACTCCAGCTCGGTCGATGACGCCGCCTTGTCTTCGATAAGCTTGGCTTCGGCTTCTAAAAAGTTATTTGCTGTCGAGAACTTCTCAATCTGGGCGCGCGCCCCCCCTTCCACGAGAACCTTTACGGTTCCATCAGGCAGTTTTAACAACTGAAGGATAGTACCGATTGTCCCAACTCTATAGAGATCATCCGGGGCAGGATCATCAATGGCAGGAGTCTTCTGGGTGACCAGCAAAATCTGCTTGCCCGACTCCATAACTTTCTCCAGCGCGGCCACGGATTTCTCTCGTCCAACGAATAACGGCACGATCATATGCGGAAAAACCACGATATCGCGCAATGGCAGGACGGGAAAACTTTGGACAGGTTCGGTAAGACGGAAACCAAGCATGAGAAACCTCAAAAAATTGAATAAAACAGCCTAATGCAGTGTGTCGGGCATATCAACCCAGATTAGGCCTTACATCTAAGGAAATGGTTAATTTTTTACAAAAATCAAGGTGAGGAAGAGGCAGTTCCGTAATCTTCAATCCCTGCGCTCTTGCCCCGGCCTGTATTTAGGGCAGGCCAGGAAACAGGATGATAAAAAGAGGCAAAGTGCCAATAACCCGCACATTGCCCCTATTTTAGTTATTTTTATCAAAGCGATTACTTTTTCTCTTCAACCATCGGCTTCACATCATCGCGGGATGTGACAACATGGTCGACAAGGCCGATATCCTTGGCTTCTTCAGCAGACAGCCAGCGGTCACGATCCATCATTTCTTCCAGAAGTTTATATTTCTGGCCGGTATGCTTCACATAAGCTTCCGTCAGGATGCGTTTCAGGCGGATAATTTCCTGGGCCTGAATTTCAATATCCGATGCCATACCCTGCGCGCCGCCGGATGGCTGGTGAATCATGATGCGGGAGTTCGGCAGGCAGAACCGCTTGTCTTTTTCCCCAGCCATCAGCAGGAATGACCCCATAGAGCATGCCTGGCCAATACATACTGTCGCCACAGGTGGCTTGATATACTGCATGGTGTCGTACATGGCGAGGCCGGAACTGACAACGCCACCCGGTGAATTAATGTAGAAATAAATGTCTTTGGTCGGGTTCTCCGACTCAAGGAACAACAGCTGCGCGCAGATAAGCGATGACACATTATCATTTACGCCACCAACCAGGAAAATAATACGCTCTTTCAGCAGACGTGAATAAATATCGAAGGCCCGCTCGCCACGGTTGGTCTGTTCAATAACAGTTGGGACAAGGTAATTATTATATACGTCAATCGGGTCGCGGTCTCTGATCATGGATATCTCTGTAACGAATCAAGGTGGGTTAAATAGTCCCTTAAATTAGCCCGAACCGCGCAGTGGTTCAAGCCCCTGTTTCCGGGCGTAAAATCTGCCCGTAAACCGTCTTTTCCGGCAATTTTCCTGTATTTTCATCGGGAATATTCTCGTAGGGTTCAGTCCAATCACCAGGCTGCGCCGGTTGACCATCAATAATGGTATATTTAGAGCCTTCAAAATAACGGGCATTGTGGCAATCCTTGACAATCAGGACTTTGACGAAACGTGAATTGAAATTCGTTGCCATACGCTGCGCGGCATAACATGTCCCCTCTGTGCCGACGCCAAATGTGTCGCATGGCACTTTGTAAATGGCCGTCAGGTGTTCCTTATCGCCATAATTTTCTGTCATCGGCAATTTATCATCGGCATTGGTAGCAATCTTGCAGCTGGCCTCATCAAGTTGCCCTGTCGCATCCGAATACCACCACCCGTTACTCATCCAGTTATCGGCGGACTGATCAAATTTACAGCTGGCGATCGATTGCAGCGGACCTTTTTCGCAGTCATGGAAGTATATATCTTTAAAGGATAGAGCAAGAATGATAACCAGCCCGGCAAACGGAATAGCAATCAATACGCAAATAAAGTAGATAAAAATCTTCAAATACTTTTCGCCGCGTTCAGTCATTCTTTTTGCTGTCCTGTCTGTGTGGTAATATCAAATATCCAGCCCGCCATCGGCTCCCATACGTCGCTTTTTGCCCGTGAACTGACCATCATGCTGATATGCCCGCAATCCGGCTCTAACAGGTCAGCATCAGGGATTTTGTATGCCAAAGGAAGCGCCGATTCCGGCGGCACGATTTTATCCTTGGATGGCACAATAACCAAAGTCGGCTTTCTGATTTTTTTAGGGTCAATCTTGTGGCTGGCAACAGTCCATGTCCCTTTATGGGGCATATTAGCCAAATACCAGTCCCGCACCGCCTGCTGGACAATTCCGGATGGCAGATCAGAGCCGCCATTCACCCAGTCTTCAACCCCGACAAAAAGCTTCTCTTCCAGCCCACCCTCTTTCATATCGGCGAAGGCTGAAAATTTACGCTCCACAAGCGAGGGGTCAACACCCGCGAAAATCATCTGCAGCCATTCGGCCGGCATATAATCAAGATGCACCACACGCCGCAATCCATCCGCCGCCCAGCTGGATAACGCCTGCGCAAAATTACCTTTAGCGCCAGCTTTGAAATCCCAGGGGGTTGCAACAAATATTAATCCATCAAATACATGTGGACGTAATATTTCTGCAGCAGCCAGAAATAAACCACCCATGCAATAACCCAGGCCGAATAAGTTGATATCCGGTTGCTCAGTTCTCAGCCAATCAAGCGCGCGCGTTAATTTTTCTCCTAATGCCAAATCAAAACTGGCGAGCTCCGGATCATTCCTTAAATTACCCCACTCCAGCAAAAATACCTCAATACCCTGATCCGTCAGCCAACTGATAAGCGACCGTTCTTCAGGCAGCATGTCAAAAATCTCAGGACCGTTGATCATCGAGGGAATCAAAAGGATGCTTGCTTTCGGTTTCCTTTGCCTCGCTTTAAGCTTCGGCGCGAACCAGCACAACCTTGCCTCCCCATCAGACCAGACAATACTGCGCATCTGAAGCGGGCGTTCATAGGGATGCAGCTGATATTTGCGCAATCCCTCGACGACTTTTTCCATACTGGCGCGCGCCTGCTTGCCGCCCTCTTTTACCCAGAAATCATTTCCCACCCGCTTGGAGCTGCTCAAAGCCGGCTGGGCTATCGCCCCGGAGGCCAGGGCCAATTGCATCATCAGGGGGCGCTGGCGGTGGGTGGGCGCAACATGTAAAATCTTATCGGACATAATATTCCAAATTATGACATACGCAACGATCTGTGCGCAAATGAACGCAAGGCAATTGTACCGGCCCCCAATTTGTGCTTTTATTCCAAGTGGATCAAGTAACAATTTACAGTGCAGGTGAAGCATGGTCTCCAAAAAAGGTGGCGATAAGCCAACCGTAATTAAGAAATACGCCAATCGTCGTCTTTACGACACGGGCCGCAGCAGCTATGTGACCCTCGAAGATTTATGCCAGATGGTCAAAGAGGGTTATGACTTTGTCGTCGTTGACGCCAAATCCGGTGAAGACCTCACCCGTTCGGTAATGACGCAGATTATTGTCGAACAGGAAGGCAAAGATGGCCAGAACCTGTTGCCGACCAATTTCATGAAACAGTTGATTGGTTTCTATGGCGATAATATGGGCAAGCTGGTTCCGAATTATCTGGAACAAGCTTTCGATGAATTTACCAAGAAACAGGATCAGTTCCGCGAACAGCTGAACAAGTCTTTCGGCGGTATATTCCCGGTCAATACATTTGAAGAAATGACCAAGCAAAACATGGCCATGTTTGAAAATGCGATGAAAGCATTTGGCAATTTTGCCACAAAAAACACACGCCCCGGTAACGACAAAGAATAGTTTTTGCCTGCAGAATTAAAACCCGGCTTTAAGGCCGGGTTTTTTTTATTCCTTGCTTTCATTTAGCCAGAGACGGTCAAGGCTTGGCAGACCATGAACAAATCCCTGAATATGGTCGATACCATCACGCGCCAGAACATCGCGCTCAATAAGAGTTTCCGCCCCTTCGCCTACTGTCTCGAGATTCATGGCTGAGGCCAGAGAATGCAACGTGCGGATAAAGAGTTTATTTTCTTCGCGGCCCATTTCGCGGACAAAAGATTTGTCTATTTTTACAATATCAAGCGAAAGATCTTTCAGTTGTGAGAACGCCGTCTGTCCGGCCCCGAAATCGTCCAGCGCCACACGACATCCCAATCCTTGTAAAACGCGCACAACACGCAAGGTTTGGTTGATGTCCGACATGGCAACGCTTTCGGTTATCTCAACAATCAGGCGGCACGCAACATCCGGATAGTCCGTCAGTTCGCGGTTAACGGCTTTCAGCCAGTCCGGATCGAGTAAAGTATGGTTCGATACGTTCACCGATAATGAGATGCGTGGAAACTCTTTTAATTCCTTGATAGCTTCCTGGGTGGCAAATGTATCCACCAGGCGGGTTAACCCCATTTTTTCAACCGCCTCGATAAAACGTCCGGCCGAATGAACTTCGCCGTTCTCATCTATCATGCGGATAAGGCACTCATAGAACGATACGTCGTTTGTCCGGGAATTTCTGACGCCCTGAAACGCAATCTTGACGCGCCCGTCACGGAAACTCTTCAGGAAATTGTCCCCTACAGAAAGGACATTCCGGAAGCTGTTTACTTCCTCGCCCATCTTTTCCGAATATTCACTAAAACAGCCCCGCCCACGTGATTTTGCGTCCTGTAAGGATAATTCTGCCTTGGTCAGCGCCGACGTTCCGGCCATATGGTTGTCGGCCAGACGGATGCCGCCAATTGATACAACCTGGTGAACAAAGCGGGACTGGATTTCAATCGGCTGATTATAAAAAACATTCAGGACATTTTGGGCCGTGTCCGCCATTTGCCCCTGCCGCTGTTGAGGAAAAAGCAAGGCAAAAACATCACCGCTGATACGGATAAGCTCACCTTGGTTGGACACCAACTGGCTCAAGATACTGCCGATTTTTTCCAACAATTCATCGGTAAATTGACCGCCATATACCTCATTCACAAGGGATACACGGTCAACCCCCACCAGCAGCAGATAGCCTGAACTCTTATCCCGTTCAGTATGAGCAAGGATTTCATCAATGGCATTTGTCAATCGCTGACGATCATTGCTGCCGGAAAATACATTCGCCACGGTTTCCTTGAAACCCATTTTGCGTGATAACTTTTTATGGCGCTCAATAGCTGCAACATCAATAGCCAACAAACTCTGGATTGTGGTTTTACCTGCAGCAGCATCGGTTCGGGCGATACCCGTCTCAACAAGCGGAATAATCGCTCCATCCGGACGTTTAATATGATAACGAAGCGTAAATGATTTTTCACCTTCCTGGCATTTGCTCAACGCTTCGGCCACCTGAATCTGGCGCGTTACTACATCCTCAGGGACAATCATTTCGGCAAAAGATTTTTTATCTGCAGGCGGTGCGCCCTCAGGAGTCCCAAGAACCCCCGCTGCATCGCCGATAAATTCATATTTATCTGTTTCTACCTGATACAGGTAAGCCGCTTGCCGACTCGCTGTAAGCGAGGCCGCCAGATGTTGCAACCAGATTTGACTGTTGGACATTAAAAGGCCTTATAAATCAGATAGTTCGCAGAATCGAGAAACTGCCCCACCAGAATGCCAAAGAAAAGTTAGCAGGTTGTTACCAGAAACCTGATTTTCAGCTTTGACACATAAAATTCCGACAAAACTGGCAAAACCGCTAATTAATCAGCTGGGATGCGACCTTATCACGCGCTTCAATAGCCAGATCCATAGCTTCCGCCCGGCCTTCATGGGCAATCGTCATAGCCACGCCATCACGATAAGTGAACAGCACGGAAGCGGAGCTCCCACCCTTGGGCGATACGCAAGCTATTTCATATCCCTTACTGCTTCCCTGAATAGTCGAAGGGACCGCCGCAAAATCACCCTGGCAGCGTGATTTTGCACGCGCCAGATATTGTCCAATGACATCATCGACAGCCGATTTACCGGATATTTTTCGCATTTCAACGCTTCCATACAGGCTGCTGGTTTTCCAGCTATACGCACGGTACGCATCCGAATTGCCTCCCGATAGATTTTGAACCGCGCCTACAGTGCTCACCCCGGCAGATTTAAGAACGCCATCCATATCATTCAGTGATAAAAATCTGGATGCCGGTTTAGCTGCAGGTGGGGTGGCATAGGCTATACTCTGATACCCAGTGCTGACAGGCACAGGTTTAGCCGCCTCGGTTCCGGCAGACGTCGCCAGTTGCGCCAGACGGGCCGCCTGCGCCTGCTGCAATAGCTGCGCTTCCTTGGCTTCGGCAGCGGCCTTATTCCGAATATCCTGCGCTACTTTCAAAGCTTCAGCCGCCTGCGCCTGAGCCGCCTTTAAGGCTTCTGCCGTTTGCGATTGTGCCGTCTGCGCTTCCGTGGCCAGCTTGGTTGCCTGAGCCAGCTGCGCATCCTGGGCCATTTTCGCTTCTTTTATTGCTGCCGCATTCTGGGCTGCGATTTCCATTTGCTTGGATGCCGCGTCAGCCCTTGCTTTAGTTTCCGCCAACTCAGCCTCCAGGGAAGCAATTTTCTGCCCTGATTTACTGAGTTGATCATTTAAACCGGTCAGCGCAGCCTGTTGCGAAACACTTGCCTGCTGATTTTTCTGTACTGCGGTCAGCTTTGACTGCAATTCAGCAATAACAGATTCCTTACGCGCAAATTCAGCCCCATTTTCATCAGCTTTTGCTTTCAGTTGCCCTTGCAATGATGCGACCTGCTGCTGCAGGCTGGCTAGCTGCTGCTCTTGTTCAGGTGATGCCGCAGTGGCCCCGGCCTGAAGATCCTGAATCACTTTGTCCTTTTCGGCAAGCTGATCTTCCAGATTATTCAGCATGGAAATCTGGGCACCTTTGGCGATCTCAGGGTCGAAAAGCATATATTCAATATCTTTTTTCTCCTGCTGGCATTTCAGGTTATTGGCTTCCAGCATCGCGCCAAGACGGCGGATTTCACGCTGGCTTTCCTGGTAACGGCGCGTTGCCTGCTCCAGATCCCAGTTACCCCCCGCGACCTTTAACTGCGATGTTTCTCCATCTTTTTGCATCTTTTCTAACGATGCTTGCAGAGTCCCTTTTTCGGTTTGCAGCGTAGCCACCTGTGATCTCAACTCGCGAAGCTCTTCACGCAGCTTATCCTCACCCTCCGCATTTGCGGCAGGTTCGGCGCGTGAGGCTACCTGCTTCTGCAGATTTGCATTCTCATCCTGCAATTCAAACAGCTTTTTCTGAAGCGCGCCTATCTGTTTCTGAACTTCACCTTCATTGGCTTTTGGTGCCTGCTTCAACGACTCAATCTGCTGCTTCAAGGATTGGTTTTCCTGTGTCAAAGAAGCCAGCTTGTCATCCTGCGTAGCCGCGCCTTCCTTAGATTTGCCCGCCAAATCCGACGCCACCTTGGCCTGATTGCGCAATGTCTCATTCTCGGCTTTTAGGGTTTGAATATCCTGGCGTGCACGCTGGATTTCAGCTGCCAGAACATTTTCATCTTTTGCCTGTACATTTTTGCTGGCATCGGCTGATTTTTCCAGGTTACTGATTTTGTCCTGCAATTCCTTGTTTTCAGCTATTGCCGAGTCAAGCTTGGCTTTTATTTCATTAATAGCAGGGCCACTCAGTGCTGCCTGCTGGTCTTCGTATGATTTGCGTGCCTCATTCAGGCTGCGTTTAAGGCGTGCATTTTCATCCTGTAATGATTGCAGTGCCAATTCTCTTTCATTATTTTTACTGTCTTCGGCAGCAGGAGCCTTTACCGGCGCTTCTGCCAAAGTGGAAACTTTTTCTTGAGTAACTGTTTTCACTGGCACAGCTTCACTCGAACCAAGAGATTCCGCCCCGGACATAGGCGATGGTTTCGCCGCAAGCAGACCTTCTGCCGATGGCTCCGGGACACCGGACGATGCTTCAATATGCGCAATTTGACGCGCCACCTGTGCATCAGGCGAAGAAATTCCGGTGCGCTCTGATTTTGCCATATCGGCAGCAGGCGCAGCGTTTGTACGCAACGCTTCCAGGCATTTCGCCATATCCGCCCTGCCCTGACCATAATTGCCAAACACATAGGTTGCTTTTGACCCGGCAATATCCACATTCATACGCTCGGTTTTATTAAGTTGGCCAATCAGCAAAGCATCCTTGCCTATACCAACGACAACGGCTTGAGCCGATTCATTTTTTGCCTTGTATGTTTGAGCTGCGCCACCCTGGGCACGAAGGGTAACAGATTGCTCTTTACCAGCTTCAAATTCTTGTTTCGGCATTTCAATAGCCAGCGAATATTCTTCGCGCCCGTTCTGTGCGAAGGTCAAAACAGTATTATCAGCGAATTTTTGCGCCATAGTGCAATAGCTACCTTGCGATACGCTGGCAACACGGCCGATCTGCCACGTGGTTGTCGCCGGGACCTCGGTCGCTGCACGGGCCAGACTCATGCTGCCAAAAACAGAACAGGCCAGCAGACTGGCGATAAATATTTTATGTTGGCGTGACGTGTTCATAGCAGCTCCTGTTTATCTTTGTGTTCTTAGGTTCCGGCGTCCGTGCGCACAACCAGAACTTTCTGGCCTGTTGCCGGATCGTGGTAAATTTCACCTACCGGACGAACCGGCATAGCATCATACTGGCTTAAGGCTTCATACACCGCCTCTTCAAAGGTACCAACTTTGCTGACCGATGATTTCAGCGCGTAATTACGTTCCGCCTGCCAGATAACTTTAACATTTGCATCTTCACCCCAGACACGCAGCACCTCGCCCAGAGGTGCGCCGGACAGGCCCAGCCAGCGCGTTTCAGGCGCGGAATTTCTATCGGAAGCCCCTGGCTGAAAAACATTTGTCAGGTTAAGTGGCTCTCGAGATGACGGCTGAGGCGGTGTTGCAGTTACCGGGACAGGCAACGTCGAAACCATAGGGTCCGGTTCGACCGGAGCCATCATCGGGGCCGGCGCATTCGTCATCACTGTCGACGCAGGCGCCATCATAACCGGGTCCATGCCTTCGGAGCGGTATTGCAGATGCAATTTCCCGCCAGACGCCTTCCCGACCAGTTGATTAACGGCGTCCTGGAATCTACCGAAATAAGAGAAGTCCTTATCAAGCACCGGAACATCCGATGATGCCCACATTAATTCCGTCTGTTCACGGTCCGCCCAGCGGCGCAGAATATCACGGATATTCTCCCCCTTACGGGCCCGCCAGGACTGCACGTAGTTTTTTGGCTGCGATGAAATAATCGTCAGATTTATTGGGGGTGCTGATGCCGCCGCTGGCTCAACGGCAGGCGCCGCATCTTCGACTCTCAATTGGGACGCTGGTGCCTGTGTATTGCCATACCATGCATCCTGCAGATTATATTTCTTTTTAACATTGTCGGGAACATAACGTTCATTGAAAATCTCAAGTGCCGGGGCGGATGAATCAACCGGGGCGGCAACTTTATGTGCGGGTGTGGTCGTGCCAGAGGATGGAGCTATAATCGATACGGTATTGGCTTCATCCTTCGCGCCGAAATTGAACCCAGCCTGGGCCCCGGTCGGTGATGTCACAACAAACGCGCATAAGCCCCAAAGCAGGCATTTTGCAAAATCCATAAATTTCCCCTTTTTGAAAGAATACAGCTTTGAATAGCTGAAACGGCTATTTTCCGCAATAGTTTCAAGGGCGAATTAGGCGATATCCTCAATTTTTCCTTGGGTTCCACCGCCAAGTTTCAACGCCAGAGCGGCATGAAGATAATCATCCAGATCCCCGTCCAGAACGACGCTGGAATCAGTACGCTCAACGCCCGTCCGCAGGTCTTTAATCATCTGGTAGGGTTGCAGAACATACGAGCGGATTTGATGTCCCCACCCTATCTCTGTTTTAGAATCGTAACTGGCTTCATTGGCCGCTTCACGTTTCTTGAGTTCCATCTCATAAATACGCGCCTTGAGCATTGCCATCGCCTGCGCCCGGTTCTGATGCTGGGAGCGTTCATTCTGGCACGCCACGACAATTCCGGTCGGCAGGTGCGTCAGACGAACGGCCGAATCTGTCTTGTTGACGTGCTGCCCCCCGGCTCCGCTGGATCGGTACGTATCAACCCGCAAATCCTTGTCCAAAATTTCGACTTCGATAGTTTCATCAACTACGGGAGAAACAGAAACCGAAGCAAAGCTTGTATGTCGGCGCGCCGCCGAGTCAAAAGGGGAAATCCGCACCAGACGGTGCACTCCACTTTCATGTTTCAGCCAGCCATAAGCCTGATACCCTTCAATCCGAATGGTGGTGGATTTGATACCCGCGCCATCTCCCGGTGTTTCATCCAGATAAGAAACTTTATAACCATGCTGTTCGGCCCAGCGTATATACATGCGCAATAGCATGGCCGCCCAGTCGCATGCCTCTGTCCCGCCAGCCCCGGCATTGACCTCAAGATAGGCGTCATTACCGTCGGCTTCGCCGGATAGCAGACTTTGCAGCTGCATCTTCCCGGAGTCTTTTTCAAGGGATTTCAAGGCGGCGATGGCGTCATTGACCATGGCCTCTTCGCCTTCGGCTTCGGCCATGTCGATCAGGCCGATCTGGTCATTCAAAGTGTTTTCGACACGGCGAACGTCACCGATCTGTTGTTCCAGACGGTTCTTCTCCTTCATCAGGAGTTGGGCTTTTTCTGGATTGGACCACAAATTCGGGTCCGCAGAGAGTGACTCTAGCTCGTCAAGACGGGACAGGGCGACATGCCAGTCAAAGATGCCTCCGCAGTAATTCAAGCGAATACTGGATATTATCTATGATACTCTGTATGTCAGCCCGCATCCCCAAGACCTTATATTTTAAGCTGCCTGTTGCTCGTCGTCGTCCTCAGCCATCTCGACAACAAAATTCATGAACGTCTGAACAATCTGGTCCTTCTCAGCTTCGGCAAACTGCGCCGACATGACGTTGTTATGAATGCATGGGCTGTTTTCTGTCCAGATAGCGCCACCAGCGTTTACAGCTTCTTTGGCCTCTTCAGGGCCAGTGACCATGACACCTTTCAGAGCTCCCAGATCAGCCATCAGCTTCACCGCGTCGCCCACAACCATGACAGGCTTGTACGCCAGCATAAAGCCACCGATAAAACGGCGGGTATGAGCGGTTTGTTTCAGTTTGTCGTGACCGCGATGACCGCCCGGGAGAATCAACATGTCGTAATCAGCGGCGAGCGCGTCAGACAGGTTCTTGTCGACCGGGTGATAATGGCCCCAGGTCTTGTCCTGCCAGCCATGCGCCAATGACGATTCTGTACTGATAAGGCGCGGAGTTGCACCAGCTTCGAGCAGAGCACGCTGGAAAGTTGTCATTTCAATTTCGTTGAATCCGTTGGCGACAAGAATGGCCACGCTCTGACCTGCAAGCGGTTTGTGCATTAGTTTAACTCCTTAGGTTATTTCATTGTTTTTGTTTTGCTTTTTGCCTCTGCGCTTCCCCCGCCGTGGAGAGATCGAATAAGTCATAATAATTTATGACAATGCGCTGAGTGGCCGGGAATATCGCCGAATCCTCATAAAATGTCAAGAAAAGTTTTGATTTAGTCACGCCCCTTCCCCGCGTCCGCATTTTACATCAATTATTCACCACCAGCCGCAACTTTACTCTCTGCCTATCCTGCTCTATGGCCGATTCGATGGTTTGCATGAGCTGATCGGCCACTTTTTCCGCTTCTTCGAGCCAGATTCTATGCTGGACCAGCATCGACCCTATTAGTTCGTTTGTCAGCTTCATGCGTCCCGACATGATAAGTTTGTAATTGCGACGGAAGGAATCCAGCAGACGGCACAGGGTGCGAAAGCGCTGCGCGGCGGCAGAGCGGCCGCCATGTTTCAAGGAATTTTGGGAGGAAGTCTTTTTGCCTGAGGAGGTATGTGGGCCGGTGGAAACAAGCCATATCTTGCGTTCCCGCAATTTGCGGGATTGTTCCTGGCGTTGTTCGGGCGTCCAGGCCCTGTGTTTTAACACAGCACTCATAGCCATATTATAGGAATATATTCTCTAAAAAGTCAAGAATTGTAAATCTGGAGCGGGCGACGGGTATCGAACCCCACGCACGCCTTTGGCGTGCTATTCTTAGTAAAAAGCGGGTTCGATATAAAAACTCTTAAAATATGGAGCGGGCGACGGGTATCGAACCCGCGGCCCTCAGCTTGGGAAGCTGATGCTCTACCACTGAGCTACGCCCGCTCTACGAACTGGGCAATAGTTAATGCAAGACCCGGAACTTTTCCAGCCTTTTTTAGATAAGTGCAAGAATTCGGAGGAAATAGGGAAAAAGCACCTTTACAAGGCGCGATTACACCCTGTAAAACCTGAGTCTGTCATAAACAAAGTTTATTATTCAAGGATTTAAGGAGCAGTTTCATGCAAAGTTTACGCGGTATATCCCTGTGGGCCGTTGCCATCGCCGCATCGGTTACACTGGCAGGGTGTTCGGGTTTTAAAAGCCATTCCGAAGTTGAAGCACTGAATGAAGCGAAAGCTGTGGGCAGCCCGTTCACACAAATGCTCGCCACTGAATACCGTGACTTCGCCAACCGCGAACAGAATGTCAGCTTCGATTATGCCGACGCCCTGCACTTCGCGCGCAAAGGCCTCGCCGCTGTTGCCGGTGAAGTTGTTCTGCCGGAACCTGTATCCGACTGGAACCTGAAACCAGAGCATATCGAGGAACTCTCAGCCGCACGCAGCAAACTGGTAGCCGCTCTTGATCGTGGTGCCCGTGAAGCTCTGCCAAAAGAAGCCGCTATCGCGCAAGTCCGTTTTGACTGCTGGATCGAACAGCAGGAAGAAAACTGGCAGAAGAACGATATTGCTGGCTGTAAATCACAATTCTGGGATGCGATGAAAGCCCTGGGCGATGTAACCGCTCCGCCGGAAGACATGATGCCACCAGTATCGGCTGTTCCGGCCCCTGCCGCGCCAATGGCACCGGAAGATGCAAAATATCTGGTCTTCTTTGACTTTGACTCATCCAAAGTGGACGCCGGTGGAAACAGTGTTGTTGACTCTGTCGCGTCGGAAATCGCCAAACAACGTATCACCGCTGTGAAAGTTGTTGGTTACACCGATACATCCGGCAGCAAACAATACAACAAACGCCTGTCGGCCAAACGTGCCAACGCTGTCCGTGCTGCCCTCGTGGCCCGTGGCGTTGACCCGAACCTGCTGATGATCGACAGCCGTGGCGAAGACGAACTGATGGTTCCGACCGCCGATGAGGTTCGCGAGCCAGCTAACCGCCGCGCTGAAATCACCTTCGTGAAATAAGCGATAACGAACACAGAAAAGCCGACCTTCATGGTCGGCTTTTTTATTGGGAAAAATAGAGATTTGGTCGTGGTTCAGTTTGAAACGCTCTTTTCTCTCTCCCTCTTTTAAAGAGAGAGAGGGAAATTAAAGCCGAGGCAGTACCAAAACTACTCTTTGATTTCCTGCGGATTGAACGCAAAATCCTTATTGCAGAATTCGCATGTCATGACGATGCGCCCTTCAACGGTCGCATGGGCCAGATCATCACTATTCAGCAAAGACAGAACCCCCTTCAGTTTTTCCGGTGTGCAACGGCACCCCTTGGTAACAGGCTGGGGTTTAAACACCCGCACGCCTTCCTCATGGAAAAGCCTGTATAACAGCGTATCATCATGCAGCTTGCTATCCAGCAGCTCCTCGGCCCTGCAGGTCGCCAGCAAAATCTGGCTGCGATTCCAATTTTCGGATACCGGTTTTACATCCTGCGGTATATTGGAATGGTCCGGCATATGCTGGAGCATAACCGCCCCTGCGCGCCATTTGCCGTCCTCATCCCGTCCGACGGCCAGTTTTATAGCTGTTCCAATCTGTTCCGATTGCATGAAATAATGGTGGATACTGTCCTGCAGGCTGTTTCCCTGTAATTGGACGATACCCTGATACCGTTCCATATATTCACCCTGATCGACCGTAAAGGCCAGATAGCCCTGCCCCAGCAAATCACGCATGTCGGGATTTTCATTCTCTTTCAGAACCTTTTGCAGCCTTTCCAGATCAAACCCGGCAGTCGCCCGGATTTCGCCAGCAGACGTCACATCCGCCACCAGCCGGGTGACAGGCCCATCACCCTGTGTTTGAAGAATAAATATCCCCTCATATTTCAGCATCGACGATAACAGAACCGACAATGTTACTGTCTCTGCCACCAGCCCTTCTATAACATGCGGGTAATGATGCGGCCCGAGAATATCGTCGAGCACCGTCCCCAGGCGGACAATCCGACCGCGCAGGTTGGCGCGTTCCAGATCGAACGTCAGGACATGACTGTCATTCGGCAGAGGAAACCGGACAATATCGGCTGTTATTGATTCAGGTGTTTTATTATCGTCAGACATAGCGCCGTCTTAAAATTTTGTTTTGTAACCGGTCCGCAGCATAACCCAGGCCCCTAGAACCAAGAATATATCCAGAACGCCGAGATAACCCAGACCAATCATTACGTTTGTTTCAGCTGTACCAATAAAGCCCGCCCGAAAACCGTCGATCATATAAAAAAACGGGTTTATAAGGGCCAGTTTCTGCCAGAAAGGCGGCAACGCCGTCAATGCATAAAATGTTCCTGACAGGAAAGTCAGCGGCATGACAATAAAATTGGTAACTGTCGCCATATGGTCGAATTTTTCTGCCCAAAGCCCGGCAATAATCCCCAAAGCCGCCATCAGCAGATTTCCAAGAAACATAAAGGTAACAACGCCAATCAACGATACTATTTCCAAAGGCATAAACAACCGCATGACTGCAAAACCGATAACGCCAATCAGCATTGCGCGAAACATGGCGCCGACCAAAAGGCCCAGAAGTATTTCCCAAGGGGCCAGCGGCGGCATCAGAATATCCACAATATTCCCCTGCACCTTGGCAATAATGAGTGAAGAAGATGGATTGGCGAAAGAATTCTGAATCATCGTCATCATCAAAAGTCCCGGCGCAAGAAACAATGTGTGCGTTAAATCATCCGGGTTTGCCGCATTCTGGGTCATGGATAAATGAAACACCGTAAAAAACAGCAATAAGGTCAGGACGGGGGCCACCAATGTCTGCATATAGACATTCATAAACCGGCCAACTTCCTTCTGAACAAGGGTTTTGATGCCAATCCAGTTACAGTTACCAATTTTGCGGGGGGCAGCGATTGAATACGTAGACATTAATATGTTTCCTTTTTATTATTTGATGTCATGAATGAAATGCCCGCAACCCAAAAATCAAGTCCAGCACGCGATTTTACGCAAAAAAAGCGCAAAAAGATAACGATTTCATATCTTGAAAACGCAGGCGCCTATTACCTGCAGCGCTTTCCTGCCTCCATCCACCAGTTCCGGCAGGTTATGTCGCGTAAGATAACCAACTCCTGTCGTGACCATACAGACCAGGATAAATCCGCCTGTTTGCAGATGCTGGAAACCGTTATTCAAAAATTCATGGGGCTTGGCTATCTGAATGACAAAGCCTATGCGCAGGCCCTGCTATTCTCTCTGAAACAGAAGAGCCTGCCACGCGGGCGCATCGCATCGACCATGCGCCAGAAAGGACTGGCGGATGAAATTATTCAGGAAGCCTTGCCAGCGGATGATGCGGTCGACAATCTGACAGCCGCCATCGGGTGGATGCGCCGCAAGAAACTCGGCCCTTACGCGACACGCGAACGCGAAAACCAACAGCAGCGTCATCTGGCCTCACTGGCCCGCGCTGGCTTTTCTTATGACTGTGCTCAAAAGGCTCTCGCCCTTCCGCGCGAGGAGGCCGACGATTTATTAAGCGGCAAAATATCCTATTGAATACGGCTTTTCGGGAATACGAGCGTAACTGTAGTCCCCAAGCCTTTCTGGGAAACAATCTCGACTGAACCGCCATGCAACGCCATTAATGACTGCACCAGGGACAGCCCCAGGCCAATACCTGACGTTGATTTGCTCAACCGCCCATCGGTTACGCCAAATTTAGATGTAACACGTTTAATATCCGCCTCATCCAAGCCTACGCCTGTATCCGTGACAGCCAGGCGGAACCCGCCGGCTTCATCCATTTCTCCTGAAACAGTGATACGCCCATGTTGCGGTGTAAATTTGATTGCGTTGGATAAAACATTGGTAAAGGCCTGCCGAATGGCAAGATCTTCTCCAACCAGATACGGCATAGGCGAAAAATCTATTTCCGTTAAGTTTAATCCGGCTTCCCTGATTTTTACCTGGTTCAGATCAATCACGCTGCGCACCAGCTTCTTCATATCGATCAGGCTTTCTTTAAGCTCCCGCTCACCCGCATCGATTTTAGAAATGTCCAAAATCTGGTTGATGATAGACAGCAGATGCTTGCCGCTTTCATGGATATCGCGGGCATATTCCCAATAGGAATTCGGCTCTATCGGACCGAATACCTGATTGCGGATAATTTCCGAGAATCCGATAATTGAATTAAGAGGCGTCCGCAATTCATGGCTCATATTCGCCAGGAATTCGGATTTAGCCCGGTTAGCCATATCGGACTCGCGCTTGGCTTCCTGCAGTTGAAGCTCGCCATCTTTGCGGCGCGTTATATCTTCGACATTTCCTTCATAATATGTGTGCGTGCCATGCTCATCCACCACGTTGCGAATTGTTTCCTGCAGCCATATCTTTTGCCCATTGCGCCTGAAAGCGTGAAATTCAAATATTTCAGGCATATCCGTGCCGATTGTGCGCAAGATGCGTACACGTTCGTTTGGCTGAACATATAATTCATTATGGGCATTTTTTACTTCACGCAGCATAACTTCAGGGCTATCAAACCCGAAAATCCGCGCCATGGCGGGGTTGGCTGAGAGCAATTGCCCATCAAGTGAGATTTGATAAATGCCACTGGCTGAATTTTCCCAGATTGAGCGGTATTTGCGTTCAGTTTCCTTTAAAGCCCATTCCGCCTTCT
>CAMLMM010000010.1 GCA_946481105.1 uncultured Alphaproteobacteria bacterium | reverse complement strand
GTGCTGGATATCACAATGATATCGATGTGCAGCGGGTTGTTCGTTGTCCCGCTGAACGCGATAATCCAACACCTGACACCCGAGAGTATCCGGGCACGCATTCTGGCCGGCAACTCCATCATGAATGCTGCCTTTATGGTCGGATCATCAACGGTTTCTGCCATCATGATTGCCATCGGATTCAGTATCCCGGAAATGTTTTTTGCCTTTGCTGTCGCTAATCTGCTGGTTGCCATTTATATTTGCAAAATTTTGCCGGATTATCTGGCCAAAAGCATCCTGCAGGCTGTCTTTAAGATTTTTTATCAAGTGGAAATACGCGGCCTTGAAAATATCGAGAAAGCCGGTCCCCGCGCCGTCATTGTCGGCAACCATGTGTCTTATCTAGACCCACCGCTTCTGGCTGCTTTTCTGCCGGGTACTCCCATGTTTGCCGTCAATACGCAAGTGGCTGAATTGTGGTGGGTAAAACCTTTCCTGAAACTTGTGGATGCTTTTCCGCTCGACCCGACTAATCCGTATTCGCTTAAATCCCTGATACGCAAGGTCGAGGAAGACCGCCAGATTGTAATTTTCCCGGAAGGACGTTTAACCGATACTGGATCATTGATGAAAATTTATGATGGTCCCGGCATGATCGCCGATAAAACGGATGCCATGATTCTGCCTATACGCCTTGATGGTGTGCAGCACACGCCATTCGCACGATTGAAAGGCAAGGTGCCATTGAAAAGCTTCCCAAAAATAACAATTACTATCCTGGAACCGCGCAAATTCAAGGTTAACGACAATCTAAAAGGCCGCGCCCGCCGCGCTGCTGCCAGCCGTCAGTTATATGATCTGATGGAAGAAATGATGTTCATGACTGGCGACCGTCAGCAAACCCTTTTCCAAGCCTTACTGAAAGCACGCTACGTAAATGGCAGTCATGCCGCCATTGCCGAAGACATTGATTTCAAACCGCTCAGTTTTAATGGACTCGTCACAAAATCCCTGATACTGGGACAGAAAGTTTCACCTCTTACTGCGAAAGGTGAAAGTGTCGGCATCATGCTGCCGAATTCGGTCAGTACATTGGTGACTTTCTTTGCGCTGCAGGCTATTGCGCGTGTTCCCGCCATGCTGAATTTCTCGACGGGGAGCAAATCCATATCGTCGGCGTGCCGCACAGCGCAAATACATACTGTATTGACCTCGCGTAAATTTATTGAGGTTGCCCGTCTCCAACCTATTGTCGACGCTCTATCATCACAGGTTACTTTTGTTTATCTCGAAGATATCGCCCGGCAAATAGACTGGTCCGAGAAATTAGCCGCACTGCTGGCAAATCCATCATCTGTGCACAGAAAATTCGGGGCTTTGTCGACAGAAATCGCTGTCCTGCTCTTTACCTCCGGGTCCGAAGGGGAGCCAAAAGCCGTTGCACTCAGCCATGAAAATCTGATGACGAATATTGTCCAATTGTCTTCACGTGCCGATTTTAACCGTCAGGATATCGTTTTTAATTGCCTGCCAATGTTCCATTCCTTTGGTTTAACAGGCGGCACACTTCTGCCTGTCCTTTCAGGTATCCGGACCTTCCTGTACCCCAGCCCGCTGCATTACCGCGTGATTCCTGAAATCGTTTACAACACCAATGCCACGATCATGTTTGGCACGGACACATTCCTGCAGGGCTACGCCAAGATGGCGAATTCTTATGATTTCTACCGTATGCGGTACATATTCGCCGGGGCCGAAAAAGTCCGTCCGGAAACGCGCCAGGTATATATGGAGAAATTCGGCGTGCAGATTCTCGAAGGCTATGGCGCAACCGAGACGTCGCCGGTAATTGCCGTGAATTCTGCCATGCACCGCCGCAACGGCACCGTAGGCCGGTTTCTGGCCGGTATTGATTATAAGCTGGAACCTGTACCGGGTGTGGCTGAGGGCGGCCGCCTATTTATCCACGGGCCGAATGTCATGCGCGGATATTACCTGGCCAATAATCCGGGCATTCTGGTTCCGCCAACCGACGGATGGCATGATACTGGTGATATCGTATCTGTCGATGCCGATGGTTTTGTTACTATTCTCGGCCGCGCCAAGCGCTTTGCCAAAATCGCCGGGGAAATGGTATCGCTGACACTGGTTGAAACGATGGCTGAAGCCGTATGGCCAGACGCGCAACACGCCGTCATAAACCTGCCTGATGCGCGCAAAGGAGAACAACTTGTCCTTCTGACGACGCACGAACAGGCTGTCCGCGAGGACTTGTCAGCCTACGCATCGGCACATGGTATTACTGCGCTGGCAATACCCGCCACCATTATGACCACGTCCAAAATTCCCGTATTGGGGACAGGAAAAACTGATTATAAGGCAGTTAAAGAACTGGCCCAGCAACGGCTGGGCCAGTAATAGGTCTAATGGCGCGTAGAACCGGATGGCAAATCCCTTAGCCGGCTGTCATCTGCGTTACGTGACACCGCTTCTTTATGGATGTCCGGGTCATCCGTATTTTTGACCGGATCGCTGCCCATGACCCCGAACCGACCCTGGTTGCTGTAACGCGATGCTTCACGGTCCTGGGTATGGCTGTATTTCTCCACCCGGACCTGATTATACCCCTGATGGGGACGTGGGTTACCATGATCGTACGCGGCATTACGCGGCATGTTGTCGGCATAGCCTTCATTATAAACTCCTATATCGTCGCTGTAATCCTGCTCTTTGCGCATGCGTGTATCCCGGGATGGGTACAAACCTGAGTCATGCACTTCGCGCGGTTTTATGTTGCCGTTCTGATGTTCACGCATAACAATGTCTCCTTGGTCACAATGAAATGTCGTGGATATATTTAAATAACGCCCAGTCTGGGAAATTGTTCCGCTATGGAAAAATTAAAATTTTTCATCAAGAAATTTGGCGTGTTCCTGGTGCTTTTCAAGCGTCGGGAGAGTTGTTTTTGCAAAATTCTTTAAATCCGCATTTTCCCCTTTTTCGCTATAATTGCGGAATAATTCGACAGCGTCATTATGCGCCTCAAGCTGCGATTCTATATATTCTTCATCAAAGTCAGAAATTTTCTCGCTCTTTAATTCCTGTAATTCTTCCTGATGCTCCTGGTCCAAAGCCGTTCCCGGCGCTTTAATTCCCGCATCGGGTGAAATGCTCGCCAACACAATTTTGATGTCATCGGACGCCTTTCTATGATCGTTGATCATCTGCTGGGCAAATTCACGTATCTCAGCATTTTTGGATTTCTGCAAAGCTTCCTGACTCGATTGAATTTCAAACTGGCTGCCGATCACCGCCTTATTGACAAAATTCTGGCTGGTGGACGAATTGTCGTCTGCGAAAGCTGGCACCGCCAGCGGCAATAACACCGCCACGGCAGCAAAGGGTAAAACATGTTTCATTATTACCTCCTGTTTTTGAGAACTCCTTAGCCAAACACACATGAGTCTTATAAGTTCCGGTTATTTCGTTTCGTATTGGACGCGCCAGATAATATTGCCGACATCATCGGCCACCAGCAACGCTCCCTGCTTATCGACCGCCACCCCAACGGGACGACCGCGCGCTTTTCCCTTCTCATCCAGAAATCCGGTTAGAAAATCCTCCGGTACGTCTTTGGCGGGTTTTCCGTCACGGAACGGCACGAAAACTATTTTATATCCGCTGGGCGGATCCCGGTTCCACGACCCATGCTGCCCAATAAAGGCGCCATTTCGGTAGTGTGGAGGAAAAGACGTCCCCTCATAAAACACCAGTCCCAGCGCGGCGGTATGTGCCCCTAGGGCATAATCCGGCTTTATCGCCTGTGCCACGAGATTCGGTTCCTGCGGCTGGACGCGTTCATCCACATGTGGCCCGTAATAACTATATGGCCAGCCATAAAATCCGCCATCTTTGACCGACGTCATATAATCCGGCACAAGATCGCTGCCGATTTCATCGCGTTCATTCACAGTTGTCCACAACATGCCTGAATCAGGCTGCCACCCCAAACCATTCGGGTTTCGCAGCCCGGAAGCAAAAACGCGCACGGCCCGCGTAGCCAGATTAATCTCCAGTATAGCTGCCCGTTTTTCTTCATTCTTCATCCCGTTTTCACCAACATTGCTGTTGGACCCGACGGTGACATATAAATAGTTACCGTCAAGACTGGGCAGGATATTCTTTGTCCAATGATGATTTATGTCGCCAGCCGGAAGATCTGCAATCTTCTCTCCAACCGCTGTAATCTGCGTATTGCCTTCGGCGTAGGGGTATTTCATCACTGAATCCGTATTGGCAACATAAAAATTATTCGCGATCAACGCCATGCCAAACGGCGAATTCAACCCCTCCAGAAATTTGGTATGTATCTCGGCAACACCATCCTTATTGACATCGCGCAGCAGGGTGATGCGATTGGCGCTTTCCGTAGCCGCCCCAGCTTTCTTCTTGGATTGCTTCATCAGCCAGCCTTTAATCCCCCCGCTCTTTTTCTTGGGCGGGGCGTTGGTCTCGGCCACCAGCACATCCCCGTTCGGCAGCACATAAATCCAGCGCGGATGGTCCAGCCCTTCGGCAAAGGCGGTCACGACAAATCCTTTCGGCGCGACTGGTTTTTCTCCTGCGTGCCAACGCCTGACCTCAGCGATATTTACGGTAGGAACAAGGTCTTTGACTGGGGCCACCAATTGCGGATTCGGCCCCATATCCGCGCCATACGGCAAAGTGGCTTTATCCGCGCACGCCGGCATCGGCAGCAGGACAAGACAGGAAGTTATAACAGGGACAAGGATGCGCATACCGCACCAACGGGATAAGTGATGGTGCCGTTCCCTGAACCGCTTGTCGTGAACCCCCTCGGGGGTAACCCACATCAAAACCATTATAAAACCCCGCCAATGGCGGGGTTTTATAATGGTGCCGTTGAAGGGAATTGAACCCCCGACCCACGCATTACGAATGCGTTGCTCTACCCCTGAGCTACAACGGCGTTGAAATCATCAACGGGAACTTTGATACTGATTGTGGGGAAAGATTGCAAGTTCTGTATAGATTTCCATAGTATTTATTTTATTGCGAAAATTCGGGAAAACTCCGCCGGGTTTCGTAAAACAAGTTGCCTTTATTATAAATCACGTGACAAATAAGTAGAAGCTGATTTAACCGGGTGCGCATGGCGACACAAACCGACTTTCCTAGGCTCTCCCTTAATTTTCAATCCGCCGCCGGAGGCGGCCGCTTGCTGTCCTTCGCGCAGATGGCGCTGTCGGATATGCATCTGGGCCACGCCATTTCAAAAGCCAGAGATATCCGTCTCTGGCTGCGGCTCACGACTGCCGACCGTATTACACTGGTGGGTGATATTATCGACGGGGAGACGTTACAGGCGCGAGGCCAAGACTCCCTCGACGACCCGGAGCATAGTCAGGCACTAGGTTCTATTCTTGCCAAAGGATGTGAAACCCGCATGACCTTCATACCGGGTAACCACGACCACTGGCTGCGCCCGACTCTGCTGGGGCAGAATTTCGCGGGCGTCACCATCGCCAATAACCTGCGGATTACCGATCCGCAACGCCGCACTATCGCCATTACGCATGGGGATGAAGCCGACACCGAGCTGGAAGGCGGCGAAAAGCAGGGCTTCTGGCATAGTTTCGGTGACCGTTTTATTCAGCAGATGCAACGCACCGACCGTGTGTTCCAACAGTTACCCTACGGCATTCGCCGGGCGGCTGGCTACCGGCATGACTATTCACTCGCCCATGATGTGAAACGGCTGTTCGCGAACCCCATTCTCGCGCGGATGCGTACACACCATGCTCTTAAGGAAAAACTTGATACCTCCCCCGACGTCGACCGGTGCATCAGCGGCCATACGCATATGTGGGGGTTTTTCAAGACGGCTTCGGGCAAGCTCTATATGAATTCCGGCAGTTGCACTGATCACGCACAGGCCCTGGTCTGCGACCGGACTGGGCTATGGGCGCACCTGACCATGCGCCAGCGCGGCATGGCGGTACTAACCGAACATGGTGATAGCTATTTCCTGACCTGGAAAGAAATGCAGATGCCTGAGCCATCGCGCCTGCGCCTTGCCCTTGATAACAGCTTCAAAGCCGCCGCCGACCTGCTGGTACGGCATGCCTGTGGGGCGGAATCCGGCAAATTTGGCCGTCCGCGTAAAGTTTTTCTTGATTCCCCTGCCCCCCTTTGATAGAAAAATCACGGAAGATCGGCACGGGCGGGATTGTCGCCAACCCGGTCAGGGCCGAAAGGCAGCAGCCGCAACGAATTTTTTCCGGGTCGTGTCCGGTCTTCCACTTTTCCCCTTAAAATCTCTTGTTTTCTGTTGCCGCCGTGGGGCGGGTCTTTTACAGTCGACTCTATGTCCATGTCAGAGTCACAAAATGCCTACCGGGTTTTGGCCCGTAAATACCGCCCGCAGAATTTCGATCAGCTGATCGGGCAGGATGCCCTCGTCCGTACCCTGACCAACGCCATTCAGTCCGGTCGTGTCGCGCACGCGTTTATGCTGACGGGCGTGCGCGGTGTCGGAAAGACCACCACGGCGCGTATTATCGCGAAGGCGCTGAATTATACTGGGCCGGACGGTACCGCCGGCCCCACGGCGGGACCAACCGACGACTGTGCCATCTGTCAGGCGATTGCCGAAGACCGTCACCCGGATATCATGGAGATGGACGCCGCGTCACGCACGGGTGTCAACGATATCCGCGAAATTCTCGACGGGGTACGTTATGCCCCCACCTCCGCCCGGTACAAAGTTTACATCATCGACGAAGTGCATATGCTGTCGAACAATGCTTTTAACGCCTTACTGAAAACTCTGGAAGAGCCGCCGCCGCATGTGAAGTTTATTTTTGCGACGACTGAAATTCGCAAAGTGCCTGTCACGGTGCTGTCACGCTGCCAGCGTTTCGACCTGCGCCGCGTGGACCCGGAAACACTTGCCAAACATTACACCAATGTCTGCACCAAGGAAAACGTACAGGCCGACGCCGAAGCTATTGCAATGATTGCCCGCGCCGCCGATGGGTCCGTCCGTGATGGCCTCAGCATGCTGGATCAGGCAATGGCTCTGAGCGACGGTACCATTCATGCCGACCAGGTGCGCGCCATGCTCGGGCTGGCCGACCGGACACAGCTGCTGGACCTGATGGGGAATATCCTCGCCGGGCAGGCCGAAACAGCAATGCAGACACTCGCCAATCTTTACCGTGTCGGGGCCGACCCGGAAACTGTCCTGAAAGACCTGCTCGATATCACGCACCTGATGAGCAAGTTTCAGGCGATTAAAGCGCCTCCTTCTACTGTTGAGCCCAATATGGCCGAAGGGGAACGCGCCCGCGCCGCTGAAATGGCATCCAAAACAGGCATCGCCGCTTTGGGCCGCGTGTGGCAGATATTGTTGAAAGGTCTAGGGGAACTACAATACGCGCCGAATGCCCAGGCTGCGGCTGAAATGGTGATCATTCGCCTCTGCTTTGCGGCCGATCTGCCGGACCCGGCCACCGTTCTGAAACAATTGAAAGACGGAACTATTGTCGCTTCGGGTGGCGGTGCCGCGCGCGCCGCATCAGGCAGCGGCCCTTCCATGTCGGGCGGTGTGACCAGTATCAGCGGTGGCCCCGCCCAGACCATGCCACGCCTTGCGACCCCGCAAACCGCGCCTGTTGCCAATAACAATCTGGAGACATTGCAGGACGTCGTCGCCCTGCTTGAACAAAACGGGCAGATGATACTGGCTTCCAATGTCGTGCATTACGTTGAACTGGTGAAACTCGAGCCCGGACGGCTGGAATTCCATCCGGCTGACGGAGCCGACGCGAAACTGGCCCCCGAGCTAACTCGCAAACTGAGTGAGATTACCGGGTCGCGCTGGCTGGTCACTGTCTCGATGAAATCAGGGCAGAAAACTATTGCCGCGCAACTGGAAGAAGCGAAAGCCGCCGAGATTGAGGCCATCCGCCGTGATCCGGTGGTTGCCAATATTTTTGCGGCATTTCCCGATGCCGAAATTTCATCCATTACCAATGAGGAATTTTAATCATGTTCAATATGCAGCAAATGATGCAAAAAGCCCAAACCATGCAGAAGAAAATGGCCGCCCTTCAGGAAGAACTGGGCCATGTCGAAGTCGAGGGCCAATCCGGTGCAGGGATGATCAAGGTCACCATGACGTGCAAAGGCCAGATGCGCGCGCTGACGATTGACCCAAGCCTGGTCAATCCATCGGAAAAAGAAATGCTGGAAGACCTGATCAAGGCCGCCTGCAATGACGCCCGTGCCAAAGCTGATCAGAAAATGGCCGATGAAACCCAGAAGATGATGGCCGATATGGGCCTGCCACCAGGCATGCTGGGCGGCGGCGGACTGCCGTTCTAATCATGCGTATCATGACATGGAATATCAACTCTGTCCGCCTGCGGGCCGGGTTGGTTCTGGAAGCCGCGAATAAAATCGGGCCTGATGTCATCTGCCTGCAGGAAACCAAAACCCCGGACGAGTTTTTCCCGCATGAAGTATTTGAATCTGCCGGGTATAAGTATCGTCATATTCACGGGATGAAAGGCTATAACGGCGTCGCGATCCTTTCAAAAATCCCGTTTACCGAGTCGGAAATTCATCATCGTGTCGGACGTGAGGATTGCCGTCATATCGCCGTGCGTTTTCCACAATTTGAACTGCATAATCTCTACATCCCCGCTGGCGGTGATATTCCCGACCGCGAGCAGAACGATAAATTCGGCCATAAGCTGGATTTCGTTGACGAGTTGCATGACTGGTTCGGGAAGAAACGCACCGCCAAAGATAAATTGATTGCCGTTGGCGATTTCAATATCGCCCCAATGGAGCATGACGTCTGGTCGCATAAACAATTGCTCGATGTCGTGTCCCACACCCCAATTGAAGTGGAAAAACTGACGCGGTTTCAGAATGGATTAAAATGGGTCGATACCGGGCGGCATTTCGTGCCTGCTGATCAGAAACTCTACACGTGGTGGTCCTACCGTAATAAGGACTGGAAAGCATCGAACAGGGGCCGCCGTCTTGACCATATCTGGGTCACACCGCAACTGAAAACCGACCTGAAATCCCACGCCACGCTGCCCGAGGCGCGCGACTGGGACAAGACCAGCGACCATGTCCCGGTGTATACCGATATAAAATAAATATTCTTAGGCCTGCTGGCTAAAAGATGGCTCGTTGGCTGCCATTTTTCTTTCACGATCCAGGCGGTCCAGACGCTCTTTCTCGGCACGGTCATAGGTCGGATCGTTAACGGCAGGCTGTGTGGCCTGGCCTGCAGGCATAACCTGACCACTCCCCGGATTAACATAGGTAAATGACTGTGAATTCGCCGGGTCAATCATCGTGACTTTCGGTGCATTACCCGGCTGACCATATTGTTTCAGGTTTGCGTTATAGGCATTCAACTGATCCTCGCGCATCACCGCCGGAAAGCCCGATTTTGGTTTCCCGCCATCATCAGCATCCGTTACCATCCAGACGTGGTAATTCCCTTGGGCGTCCCTGATGGCTTCGCTGCCGGTTGCGGGCAAGACTTTATGTTTCGTGCCATTAATCGTTTCAATCTCAATGGTATTTTGTACCAACTTGGACGTGCCCTGACGGATACTGCCATCAGGCTCACGCACCGGCTCTTCATGACGGTATTTCGGCTGGCCATTCACCATCAATGGATGAACCTGCATGGTCTGCATGGCTTGGCGTTCATCCTGTTTAAAGCTTGAAGCATTATCGCTGATGATACCAAAGGTCTGCCCCATGGTGCGCCCGCTGTTTTTCATGGACAGGACTTCCCCTCCCGAAAACTGCTTCACCATGCCGCCGATCCAATCGATCAACTGCTGGAACATACCGCCCAGACTTCCCATGATTCCGCCCAGGTCGATACCCATGCCTTTCAGGAAGTTGCCAGCGGATGAGTTGTTGAAATCCGAAAATCCGTTTTTCATCTGCATGCCGGACGTCATGCGTTTCAGGAACCCGTCATTGGCCAGTTTTTCCGGATTTTCCATGACATCGGTCATCTGTTTTTTGGCCAGTTCTTTCATGCCATCCGGAATTTCACCCCCGTCTTTGCTCATTTTGGCCAGCTGACGGATAAATTCGGGGTTTTCCTGGAATTTTTTAGTAATCTCGGCACGGAGTTTCGGATCGGTGTCGATACGCTTTTTAAAGCCATCGACCAGTTCCTGCGATACGCCCAGCTTCGCAGATTGGTCGGCAATACCATCGGCAATCGAACGAGTCATGCCCTCATTAATTGCCGTCGCTATTTTTTCGTTCGGCTGGTCGGCAAAGCCTTCAAATATCTTCTTATTAATTTCGTTGCGTACGGCAATTGTTTCAGGTGTATCTTGTTTCGGAGTAATTGCGGCAGCCGAAGCTCCTGCTCCGGCGACTGCTGCGACTGGCTCTACGCGCTCGGATGGCCCGCGCTTTGCGGGAGATGGTTCCTTTCTATCCACGTGTTGCGGACCCTTCTTCTGCTCTACTTTTGCTTCTACCTTCTTGGCCGGCTCTGTTGCCTCAGCCTTCCTCTCTATTTTCTGCTCTACCTTTGCAGCTGGGGCTGCTGCTGGGGCCAAAAGGGCATCAAGATTGCCACCTTTATATTGAGGTAGGATTTTAGCAATTCTATCAGGATCTTTAACGATTTCTTCCTGCAGGCGTTTTGCTGTTGCAGGGTTAGCCAAATCAGCATTTAGCTGATCTAGAGTCGTGGGACCTGTTTTTTTTCCTTCCCTATCGGCCTTTTCTTTTGCTACTTCGTCTTCTTTCCAACGCTCAATAATCGCAGTGTTTAGTGTTTTTGAAGATTTAGCATTGGGGCTTTCAGCAACTTTTTGAAGAAGCGTATTGATATTTTGATACTTCAAAGCAATCTGTCCACCCAATTTTGCAGAATCTGCAATTGCGTTTCCTCTAGCAAGCATATCATCGCGCGTAGTGCCATCGCCTTTTGCTTTATGATAAGCAAAGAGTGGGTCATATAAAGCTTCTACCACATCAACCATATTATTCCTCCATCACACACACATTATTATTCTTTAAAATCCGATATGCCTGACCACGAGTTTGGCCGGGTATATCGATACAACTTTGTCGTTTTCATCCATATGAATCATGGCGATTTCCGGCGCCACGCGCAGATACCGACGGAAAGGGGCGTGAATTTTCATGCCCAGACTCATGACTTTTCCGGTCCAGGTGACAAAGGTCAGCATGGACAGGTCGATATCATACTCAATCCAGTGAATTTCCTCAGGCAGCTTTTTGCCGTAAAAAACGGCTGCCATGCCGTTATCCTTCACCGTCAGTTCGCATTCGCACCAACTGGCAAGACTTGGCAGAACGGGCGCATCCGGACGGATAACATACTTCTCCTGTGGCGACTTACGCGCCTTCAGGACGTCAATATCGTCATCTAAGTCAATCATTTTTGACCTTCACCCTCTGGCACCTTCTCGGACCATTTCCCAGTATTATAGCTAAATTCCCATGTTTACACAAATAAACTCGGCAAAACCATTATGTGTCCTTAGTCTTAACATCCCATTAATATCCTGTTAAGAAATGGCTATGATTCAGGTTAAGATATGTGGTGTACGCACCCCGGAAACAATCCAGGCGGCAATAAACGGCGGGGCTAATTTTATTGGGCTGGTTTTCGCGCCCGGGTCGCCACGTTATATAAGCCCGGAAGAAGCATCCGGTCTTGTAAAAGCCATCCCACCCGGCCCGCATATAACCGGGCTTTTTGTCGATCCGGATGACGACCTGCTAAACCGGGTTACGCGTCAGGTAAAACTCGATTATATCCAGTTGCATGGCCAGGAAAGCCCGGCGCGGGTTACGGATATTAAATCACGGTTTAAATTGCCAGTTATTAAAGCCATTCCCATTGCCCGGCCCGCCGATATAGAGATTGCGGCGGCCTATGAGTCGGTCTGCGACTGGCTGCTCTTTGATGCCAAAGCGGACGGAGCGCCATCCGGTGGCCATGGACTCGCTTTTGACTGGAAAATACTGGCCGGACGCAAATTCAAAAAACCATGGATGCTGGCCGGGGGACTGACCCCGGAAAATATCCGGGACGCACTGGCGATTTTGTCGCCGGATGCCGTTGATGTTTCCAGCGGCGTTGAATCCGCGCGTGGGGTTAAAGATACGGAAAAAATCGCGGCTTTCCTGCAGATTGTCAAAAATATACCTTGAAATAATATGAATTATTTCCTATAATAATGCCGGGTTTGCAGTGAGCTTTTCCGGTTATTGGACATGGTGAAGATACAAATTTTTTCTGGAATCCGCGGAACGAACTATTAACTCGCTCGGCGACGACCAACTAAAACTGGCAAACGAACTAATAGACCCTTCAAGTCCTCTCCCCTTGCGGGAGAGGGAAATAAAAAGACTTTTAACCACGAAGGGCACTAAGTTCACTGAGAATCCGATCAACTGTCATAACGCAGTTGATCCGGGCACTCATATTTGAGCGAATCCCCGCCTGAAGCGGGGATGACGATTAAAACTGAAAGCTTAGTGGTCTTAGTGAACTCAGTGGTTCAAAAACTTTTTTGCCAAAATTACAAAACGAACTATTAAAGGCTCACCTGTCCGGCCATGTCCGGGCCGGTCTGGGCGGACCAAGGCGGGACCTCCCCCTTATCCGTATAATATTTTTCAGCGGCCAGACAAGCTTCCAATCCAACACGATAATTCGGATATTTCAGTTGAATGCCCAGTTCTTTTTTGATTTTTGCGTTATGCACCCGCTTATTATCGGAATAGAAACTCAGCGTGATCGGTGCCAGATTGGCGTCCTCAAACCGCACCAACGGCGGCGGGTCCCGGCCCAGCAAACGCGCGGCATAGGCGATAACTTCATGACTTGGAGCCGCTTCATCGTCAGCTATGTTATAAATGGACCCCGGCTTCGGGTTGAGCATCGACGCCTTCAACGTCTCGACAATATCCTCCACATGGACGCGGCAAAAGGCATGGCCGGGTTTCATGATACGGCGCGCAATACCGACACGTACGGAATCAATGGCCGATCGGCCCGGTCCGTAAATACCGGCCAGCCGGAAAATATGGACTGGGACCCCATGACTCTGTAATAGGGACATCCATTGTTCCTCGGCGATGGCGCGGCGGGTGCCGCGGATGGCGGAGGGGCGTATTTCCGAATTTTCATCGACCCAGGCCCCATCCCGGTCACCATAAACTCCCGTAGTCGACAGGTACCCGAACCATTTTAAATTCGGCATCAGGCGGACGATGTCATCGGCATGGCTTTCAAAAACAAAGTCACCATCGCTGTCGGGCGGCGTGGAAATTAAAAGATGGGTGGTGCCCCGTAATGCCAGCAAGGGGTCTCCCAATGGTTTTTCTTTGTCAAAAATATGGGCGTCAATTCCCGCCTGCCGCAGCAGATTGCGTTTTTCCATGCTGCGTGTTGTACCGGCCAGATCCCACCCACCCAGCTGGCGCAGTGAGTCACCGAGAAAGCCACAGCTATAGCCATAGCCGAAGCAGAAAAGTTTTTGTTTATCAAGCATTTCTATATTATGTTATTTATAGTCGCGAAGAGATCACTATAAGCAGATTTAACTTAAAAATCTACATCCTCATAATGCTTGGCAGGGGCAAAACCGGGAATACGTTCACCCAGAATATCCCGGAAACTCGGGCGGGATTTAACCCGTGCATACCATTCACGCGCGCCCGTATGCTCATCCCACGGCACATCCCCGATATAGTCCACCGTTGACAGATGAGAAGCTGCGGCAATATCCGCCAGGGAAAACGCCTCACCGGCCAGCCAATTCCGTTTTTCGGTAAGGAAGCCGATATAATCCAGATGATAATGAATATTGGAATGCCCGGCCCGAACCGAGGGACCATTCGGCTCCCCCAGACGCATGAACCGCTTCATCATTTTCTCGCCAACCAAGTTTTCGGTCACTTCCCGGTTGAATTTATCATCGAACCAGCTGACCAGGCGGCGCGTTTCCGCCCGCTGGACCGGGTCATGCCCCAACAGGTCAACCCCGGTATAAATTTCTTCGAGATATTCGCAAATGACCCAGCTATTCGAAAGACTGGTGCCATCTGGCTCTACCAGCACGGGAACATCACCCGCCGGGTTGAGAACCAGAAAATCAGTGCGACGCTCCCAGACCCGTTCGACCCTGGGATCATACTCCAGACCCTTCTCTCCCAATACCAGACGTACCTTACGGGAAAACGGGTGCAGCCATAAATGATAAAGCGTGCGCATCTTGATTGTATCTTACCCCAAAACCATATCAGGGGCCATAGAACATTTTATTTCTCTTTTATTTGAACTATACTGGGTTTGTTTCTTTCACGCAGGGACTATCATCATGACATCTTCGTACACAAAAACTGCCATCATCCTGCACTGGCTGATTGCTCTTAGCATTATTGCCTTGCTTATCATGGGTTTGCTCATGAGCGAAGACGATCTTCTGCCTGCCGGGATCAGGTTTGCTACATTCCAGATTCATAAGTCATTAGGCCTGACAGTCCTGGCTCTGAGCGCCCTGCGCCTTGTCTGGCGCTTGATGCATAAAGCCCCGCCTTATCCTGACCATATGAAACCCTGGGAAAAATTCGCAGCCAGCGCCACTCATGTTATCCTTTATGTTTTAATGTTTGCCCTGCCTTTGACAGGCTGGGCTCTTGTTTCGACCTCGCCACGTGATATTCCGACCATCTGGTTTGGTCTGTTCCAATGGCCGCATTTGCCGATTTTTGAAGGTGTCCAAAACCGCGGGGATATTTCCCATGATTTTGGCGAAGTGCATGAAAGCCTCGCGTGGATTGCCATCATTCTAATTGCCGGGCATGTCGGTGCTGCACTCAAACATTACATCATTGATCGTGATGATGTCCTGACCCGCATGATCCCTGTTCTAAAACCTTTGAAAAAATAAGCGGAGTCCCCGATGCGTGCCCTTGCCTTCCTGCTGTTAACTTTACTGACCACAACACCTGCTCTGGCAGATGCGCCTACTTGGACCATCGACCCGACGACCAGCACACTTGCCTTTACCGGGACGCAGGAAGGTACGGAATTTAAAGGTACATTTCAGAAATTTACCGCTGATATCAAATTTGATGAAAAAGACCTTGAACATTCCTCAATTAAAGTCACAGTGGATACCGCCTCCGCTCACACCGGTGACAAAACTTATGACGGCAGCCTGCCGGGAACCGACTGGTTTAATGCGGCCGAATTCCCGGAGGCCGTATTTGAATCCAAGAAAATCACAGCCAATCCCGCCGCAGATAAAGATGGTGTTGCTAATTACATCGCAGATGGCACCCTGACTATTCTGGGGGTAACCAAGAATATTACTCTGCCCTTCGGCCTGAAAACCGAGGGGCCAAATACCCATGCTTTTGGTGAAATAACATTGAAACGCCTTGACTTTGGACTGGGTGTGAATGCAGATGGTAAGGGTGAGTGGGTCGGAAATGACGTGAAGGTCCGCTTCGACCTTATGGCGCATAAGTAATATTTACATCATTAGGAAACTCTGTGGCTCTTCTTGTTTATTTTCATGCCATTCTGCTCGGCATTCTTGAGGGGCTCACGGAATTTATCCCCGTATCCTCCACGGGACATCTTATTCTTGGCAAGGAATTACTGGGGTTCACCCTGCCTTCCGCCAATATGTTCATCGTGGTTATTCAGTTGGGGGCCATCCTCGCTGTCTGCTGGTTATACCGGAAACGTTTACTGGATATTGCATGCAATCTACAGGATAAAAAACAGCAATCCTTCGTAATGAAAATGATAGTTGCCTTTCTACCAGCAGCGATTATCGGCCTGTCATTTAATCATGCAATTGAGGAGCATTTATTCTCGCCCCTTATTGTGGCGACTACGCTCATTATCGGCGGTATCATTATCTGGGTTGTTGAAAAATTTAAGCCAGCACCCACCACGCACAACATGGATGATATTTCACTGAAACAGGCGTTCTGGCTGGGCTGCGCGCAGGCTGTTGCCATTATTCCGGGAACATCCCGTTCCGGGGCGACAATTATTGGGGGCTTGCTGCTGAAGCTTGACCGCAAGGCCGCTACTGAATTCTCATTCTTCATGGCTATTCCGGTGATGCTGGCCGCCACGCTTCTTGATATTGTTAAGTACCGCCATTCCTTATCACTGGATGACATAGGTGTCATGACCGTTGGCTTTATCGTGTCCTTCCTTTCGGGTATGCTGGCGGTCAAAGTTTTTCTGAAATTTGTTGCCCGGCACGACTTTATCCCGTTTGCGATTTACCGGATTATCCTAGGCCTGATTATGCTGGCGTATTTTCTGCCCGGATAAAATAGACGCGTGTTTCGCCATAGGTTTTATCAAAATCAATCGTGCCAAAATCAGTGACGGGCGGCAACTCCTTTTCCGATTCAACAACAATCAATGCATCCGGCGTCAACCAATCGCCCGCTTTCAGCCCGTTTAAGGTCGGGGTAATCAGGTTCTTACGATAAGGCGGGTCAATAAAAACCAGTGACGACGGCGGCTGATCTTCAGCTCGCGCGCCTAAACGCGTTGCATCCTTTATCGTGAACTGGCTCTTGTCCACCATCTTCAAGGTCCTGGCATTTTCCTTGGCGAGTGCCAGCGATGTCCGTGACGTATCAAAAAAATGACAGGATGCTGCCCCTTGCGACAAAGCTTCCAGCCCCAGCGCCCCGGTCCCACAGAACACATCAACAACCACGGCATCAATGACGCCGCCACGGGAGAATAGAGCGTTAAAAATCGCCAGACGGACCTTATCCGATGTTGGCCGGATGTCCTGCCCGACAGGGGTTTTTAGGGGATGTCCACGGGCACTGCCGCCGATAATCCGCATCTAGGCCTATCCTGTAATTTTTTTCACAACATCAGGCGGGAGCATGGATTTCATATCACGCATGGAAACCTCGACGGTTTCACCACGCGGCAGTTCCCCCAGTTCAAAGGGACCATAGGCCAAGCGCAACAGGCGTGACACATCGTAGCCCAGCGCTTCCATGACATTCCGAATCTCACGGTTCTTGCCTTCGGTCAAGGTCATGGTGATCCAGATATTGGTGGCATCCTGTTTTTGCTGTTCATCGACGCTGGCTTCGATGGCACCATAACGTATGCCTTTAACGACCAGTCCTTCTTTCAAGATGTCCAGTTTTTTAGTTAAGCCGGGAATGCCGCCGCGTCCGCCATGAACCCGGACACGGTAGGTGCGTTTTAAACCTGTGGCAGGTAATTCAAGTGCCCGCGACAATTCACCATCATTGGTGAGCAATAATAAACCTTCAGTATTAAGGTCAAGTCGACCCACGCTGATAACGCGCGGCAGATTGGCCGGCAGGTTTTCGAATACCGTCGGACGCCCTTCCGGGTCTTTTGCCGTCGTGATAAGTCCCGGAGGCTTGTGATACAGGAACAGGCGCGTACACTGCTTCTTACCCAAACGCTCCCCATCGACCTCAATAACATCATCCGGCTTAACGAATGTGGCCGGAGTCGTTACGGTTTCGCCATTCAGGACCACGCGTCCATCGGCAATAATCTTTTCGGCATCGCGGCGTGAGGCAACACCCAGACGGGCCATTACCTTGGCAATACGTTCGCCCCTGTCAGCATTATTTGCAGCATTTTCTGTGTTTTCATTTTCCATGTTGTCTTTTCCGGTTGAAACGCTACTAATGAGCCTATGTCCGATAAATCCGACCATAACGCAATGTTGGCTGCGCTGGAAGAGGCGCGTTTAGCCGCTACACGTGATGAAGTACCCATTGGTGCTGTTCTGGTGGACAGCCGCACCGGCGAAATTGTGGCCCGGGCAGGAAACCGAACCATTGAACTTTCGGATCCGACCGCCCACGCAGAAATTCTTGTTATACGCGAGATATGTCAGAAATTGGGGGCCCAACGCATCCCGGAATATGATTTATATGTAACACTCGAACCTTGCCCTATGTGCGCCGCCGCTATCAGCTTTGCCCGTATCCGGACGCTCCATTACGGGGCCGACGATCCCAAAAGCGGTGGCCTGACCAGCCCGGTTCAGTATTATTCCCATGCCCAGCTGCATCATAAGCCAGATGTCCGGTCAGGTAATCTCGCAACAGAATGTGGTCAAATTTTGAAAGATTTCTTTGCCAGGAAAAGAAAAACCCCGCCGGAGCGGGGCTAATTCCTAGGCCGTAATTTTCTTACGTATGACATCCAGGTCAATTTTGGATAATTCATCGATACGCAATTTGCTCTTGGTATTGACCTGATACGCCGCGCGGCAATGATGGTCACAATAAGGCAGACCTTCAACAGACGGTCCACCACAGAACTTGAAACCAGCTTCTTTCGGGTCACCAATCGGCCAGCGGCACATGCGTTCCTTCAGGTCCACCATCGAAACGCCATCGCCAAAGCAATAATTCTCTTCAATGACAGGAGCCTGTACTGGCGCGATAATCTCGCGTGGCGATACTTTGCCGATGGTCTGTTTGTGGGTTTTTGGGGCCGCACGGTGTGATACTGTTTCCGGGCGTGTATTCTCCTGAATGGGTGATACACGGCCTGACAATTTCATCCGGTGGGCTTTGCCGATAACGGCGTTGCGGGTGACGCCGCCGCCAATCAACTTGGCGATTTCAGCAGCGGTTTTGCCTTCTACCCATAACTTCTTGAGCAACATAACGCGCTCGTCGGTCCAGCTCATCCCTTAATCTCCTCCAGATTTTCTTGAAACTGAAAATACCCTAACAGGAAGATGATTCGCTGCTCAAGAATCGGCGATTCGTTTTGGATTTTTATCCACAAGGAACATGTGACAAGGAAAACTAGTTTTTCTCCAGACCCCAGGTCGCATAATACAGGGGATCATCCTGCCAACGGTCTGTAACTCTTACAAAAAGTTTCAAGTGAACTGTACGCTCAAATGAATTTTGCAGCTCAGCCCGCGCCCGTGAACCTATTTCGCGCAACCGTGCGCCACCACGCCCCAGCACAATCGCCTTCTGTTGATCCTTCTCAACATGAATAATCTGCTGCAGACGGATATCGCCATTATCAAATTTTTCCCATGTTTCCGTTTCAACGGTGATGGAATACGGAATTTCCTGATGCAACTGCAAAAACACCTGCTCACGCGTAATTTCAGCGGCGAGCAACCGCATCGGCATATCGGATATCTGATCTTCTTCAAATATCCAATCACCTTCGGGCAGACATTTGATGAAGTATTTCATCACGTCCTTCACACCATCGCCTGTCTTGGCCGATATCATGAATGTAGCCTCAAACGGGCATAACGCATTTAAATCTGTTGCCAGTTTTAATAGCTTTGGCTTCTGAATCGCATCGACTTTATTGAGAACAAGAATAACCGGTCGATCAGGCGCCATATCTTTCAGGCGCTGAAGAATGTTGCGGTCATTCTCGCTGGGCCCCTTCTTGGTTGAATCAAAAATATACGCAACGACATCACCTTCATCCGCCCCATTCCAGGCGGCGCCGACCATGGCCTTATCCAAGCGGGATTTTGGACTGAATAATCCAGGTGTGTCGATCAGGATGACCTGAGCATCACCTTCAATCGCAATACCCAGAATACGATTACGCGTTGTCTGCACCTTTGGTGAAACAATAGATACTTTCTGGCCAACCATTTGATTGACGAGTGTCGATTTACCTGCATTTGGCGCACCAATAATGGCGACGCTGCCGCATATTTTTTTTGATGCGCTCATAATTCCTGCTTTAGTCGATCATATAAATTCTGGGCGGCCTGTTTTTCAGCCACGCGCCGAGATGGGCCGACAGCCTCTTCCGGCTCAACCCCTTCCACCGAAACCCGTATGCGAAACTGTGGCGCATGATCAGGCCCTTCGCGGCCAATAATTTCATAGAGCGGCACAGGCAACCCACGCGCCTGCGCCCATTCTTGCAACGCGGTCTTTGAATCAACAGGTGGCTGCGACAAGGTGTAAATCCGGTCGCCCCACAAAGCTGTGACCACTTCCTGGCAAGCAATATATCCCTGATCAAGGAAGATAGCGCCAATAATCGCTTCCATGCAATCGGCCAGCAGATTGTCCTGTTTGGTGCCTCCGGCGGCACGCTCGGAAGCCGAAGAAATTACGATATCCGGCAGATCAAGATCGCGGGCAATGCGGGCCAGGGTTTCGGTACAGGCCAGCGCCGACAAACGGCGGGCCAGGGAACCTTCCTTTTCAAAAGGAAAACAACGATACAGAATTTCGGCAATCACCAGACCCAGGACGCGGTCTCCGAGGAATTCCAGCCGTTCATAATTTTCATCCCCGGCACTGGAATGTGTAAGCGCACGTTCAAGGAAAAGCTGATTTTTAAAGTGATATCCGATACGGTCCTGAAATACAGCTATATCAAGCTTTAATTTTTCCTGAACTGCTATGTCGGATGGGGCGTTTGGTTTTTTCATCCTATTCCTGGAACTTTCAGGCTTTCTCCGTTACCAATACGATCAAATAGGCGCTCATAACGTATGGTCCAGGGCCATTTCCAAACTTCAAAAACGCTGGCCTTACCATTGGTCGAATAAAATAATATCTCGGCACGACCAACCAGATTATCGTAAGGGACATAACCGACCAGATCGCCAACACGACTATCCCGTGAATTGTCGCGATTATCGCCCATCATAAAATAATGTCCCTCCGGAACTCTGAATTTCCCAGTATTGTCCAATTCGCCATTATCCGATTCTTCGTAAATCGTATGCCGCACACCGCCTGGCAAAGTCTCCGTATATTCCATGACCTTGGCTTCCATACCAAATTCTTTCTTATACTCAACCATGCCAACTGGTTCACGGGGAACAATTTCATCGTTAATATACAAACGGCCATTAATCATCTGGATTGTATCGCCCGGCATGCCCACGAGCCGCTTGATATAATCAATGCCAGTGTCGGTTGGAAGCTTGAACACAATCACATCACCGCGCTTGGGCTGCTCTGCCATGATACGTCCGTCGAATCCACCGGCACCAAAGGGGAATGAATAACGGCTATAACCATAGGAATATTTGGAAACAAAGAGGTAATCCCCGACCAGCAGGTTTGGCACCATAGAGCTTGATGGGATGTTGAACGGCTCAAACAAAAATGTCCGGAAAATTACCGTTAGCAGGATAGCAACAAAAAATGTGCGCGCCAGTTCACCAACCGTTTCCTTCTCCTCTTCAACAGGAATGGCGGGAGTTGGGGGAACCTGGTCTTTGTTTTCAGTAATAATTTCTTTGCTCATACCCGGTTTTTAAAGGATATTCAGTGATAAATCCAGCCTTAGATAGCTTCAATTACCACATTTGCCATGGCCAACGGAGGCTCATCTGTAAGAGCCAGATGAATGCGCGGCACCTTTCCTGCGGGCGTCATGCTCTGGAGCCGGGCCAGAGCCCCACCAGAAAGATGTAACTCCGGTTTACCATTTCGGTCATTCAGGACGGCAATATCCCGCATATAGACCCCATCGTTGAATCCGGTTCCCAGGGCCTTGGAACATGCCTCCTTGGCTGCAAACCGCTTCGCATAAGTGGCAATATGTGTTCCAGCGGCCCGGCGACGTTCCGCCTTGGCGATTTCTTCCGGGGCGAAGCAGCGCTGAATAAAACGGTCGCCAAAGCGTGCCAGAGTCTTTTCAATCCGTCGAATATCAATAAGGTCGTTGCCCGTACCGATAATCATCTATAGCACCTCGCGCCGTCGTTGATGTTTAAGCCGGGCCTTTGCAACTATCTTATAAAAGATAAGATAGAAAATGGGGCAGGAAATAATCGCCATAATATAACCACCCACAACCCAGGGAAGCAATAAATCAGCCGGGTGCGCTTCAACAGCATGAAGCAGGTCACGCCAGCCAAAATGGTCTGGCATCTGCTCCACCGGCAACCCTAAGGTTTCAAAGGTTATACGTCCCGTTTCATAAGACATCCACCACATCAGGGGAAATGTCCATGGATTGCCGACCAGCGTCCCTAAAAGACTCGCTAGTATATTCACGCGGGTCGCCATGCTAAGGACAGCCGCTGAAAATATATGCGAACCAGGCAACGGCACGAACGATACCGCCGCGCCATACGCCAATCCCAGAGCGATGGAATGCGTCCCGTCGCTCAGACGTACAAGGCGAAGTATAAAATAATGGCCCATCCGTTTCCACCCCATATGCGGCCATATGAACTCGCGTATATGTTGCCACCAGGTGCGCTTGATACGACGTTTAAACATATTCCGGCCCGTCTAGCGTCCGCGCGCGCGCTCGACGCTGATGATCTGTGGCGTCGCGCGCAAAGCCGCAACCACATTGTTCAAATGCTTGGTGTCAGTGACCGCCACATCAAGATACATATCCCAGAAATCTGTGCTGCGTGACGTAATTTTCAAGTTGGTGATATTGCCGCCGCTTTTGCCAATGACCGTGGATACGGTTCCCAGCGCTCCCGGCTGATTTGAAATCGTCACCATCAAACGGCCAACTCGATTATCCGGACTATCGGCCGAATCTCCCCATGAGACGTCAATCCAGCGCTCCGGCGTATCGGCAAATTGCTCCAGCGTTTCGCAATCAATAGTATGAATCGTCACACCCTTGCCAGTCGTCACGATGCCGACGATACGGTCACCCGGCAAGGGATGGCAGCATCGGGCAAAATGAACGGCCATCCCCGGGATAAGCCCCTTGATAGGCATAGGCTGCACTTTGCCGCTGCGATGTTCCGGTTTCCTGACTGTGGGTATATCTTCCGGATTGTTATGTGCTTTTGCATCAGCCTCTGGCTTATGCGAGGGAAAAATGGCACGAAACACGTCGCGCGCGACAATATTTCCTGATCCTATGCCGGCAAAAATATCGTCAACGCTCTTGCATTCGCGGAACTGATCAACAACCCCGCCGACAGCTTTATCCGTAAATTCATAACCCTCAGTCTTGAATACTTTCTGCAGCATCGCGCGGCCAAGCGTCACATATTCTTTTTCCTGCTGCTGGCGGATGAAACGACGTATATGCGACCGCGCTTTTCCGGTAACAACGAAGCGCTCCCATGTTGGAGACGGATTTTGTGTTTTAGCGGTTACAATTTCAACCTGATCACCATTTTGCAGTTTCGTATTCAGCGGCGCGATCCGCCCATTAATCTTAGCACCGATGCAGCGATTCCCCACATCCGAGTGAATGGCATAAGCAAAATCGATAGGTGTCGACCCCGCTGGTAATTCAAACAAATCGCCCTTTGGTGTGAAGGCGAATACATGCTCCTGAAACAATTCCAGCTTGGTATTCTCCCAGAAATCTTCAGGGCGCTGGTCCTGTTCGAGAATATCCAGCAATTCACGCAGCCAGCGGTATTTTTTGGCATCAGATAAGGCGCCTTTTACATCCGATTGTTTATAGGCCCAGTGGGCAGCCACCCCCAGATCAGCTTCGGTGTGCATCTGCTGCGTACGTATCTGTATTTCAATACGGTGATTTTTGGGGCCGATAACCGTGGTATGGAGAGACCGGTACCCATTTGGTTTTGGCGTTGAAATAAAATCCTTAAACCGGCCCGGCACCACGGGGTAATGCGAGTGAATAATCCCCAGCACATGATAACATTGACCCACATCGTCAACAACAATGCGGAACGCCATAATATCCGCCAATTGTTCAAACGAAATATTTTTCCGCTGCATCTTTTTCCAGATGGAGTAGCGTGTTTTTTCACGGCCTGTAATCTGCGCCTTGATCCCCGCTTCACTGATGATGCCATCCAGTTCCTGGATAATCATATCAACTATATCCGACCCTTCCTGACGCAGGAATGACAGGCGATTGGTAATGCTGTCACGCGCTTCGGGGTTCATATAGGAAAAAGCCATGTCTTCAAGCTCTTCCTTGATTTTATGGACACCGATACGCTCGGCCAGCGGGACATAGATATCTAACGTCTCGCGCGCGATGCGGTAACGTTTTTCCGGCTTTTGTATATGATGTAAGGTGCGCATATTGTGCAGACGGTCGGCCAGCTTTACCAGAAGAACGCGTATGTCTTCTGACATAGCCAAAAGAAGCTTGCGGAAATTTTCCGCCTGCTTGCCCTCCACTGTCTGGCTTTCGATTTTAGTCAGCTTGCTGACACCATTTACCAACGAAGCCACTTCCGGTGAAAACTTCTTTTCCAGATCTTCATAGGTGGCTTTGGTGTCTTCCAGCGTGTCATGGAGTATGGCCGTCACAATGGTTGCCGCATCCATTTTCAAATCGGCCAGAATGCCCGCCACCTCAACCGGATGGGTATAATAAGGCTCGCCCGAGGCACGGGTCTGCCCATCATGCATTACGCGTGCGTAATCGACAGCCGACTCAATCAGCGCCGGATCAAGTTCAGGGTCATAGGCTTTAATCTGGGCAATGAGGTCGGCCGCAAGGGGATTCATAAAAATTATACCGGTTATGTCTCTGGTTACTCTAAGAAAATAGCATAAAGAAAGGGTAAACACACCCCTTGATTCAAGGGGTTAGAGGCCTAATACATTCATAAGTCCTTTTCCTCTTTGTTTTTCTTTGGGCGGCACCAGCAAATCACTATTGAGGCTCTTTTGAAGAAATATAAAGCTTTGCACCCGGTCCGGGCTTAATGCGGCGAAATTCATAACCTGGCCTTGCGTATCGGGGCCGCTATACTCATGATTTACAAAATCATAATATTCAAATGATATCTGCGTCGATGGATCAATATGTTCAACGACCCAGACACCTGTATTGGTACAGGCACGGATCAGATAATCAGGTGAGTTCGGTACCGCCTGATTGAGATTTTTCTGACAGGCCCGCGCTTCCTGAACACCGGGGCGCGGCGGCAGATCATCCAGACTGGCGCATCCCGATAACCACGCACACAAACAAAGAATAATAATAGGAAGCTGAATTCTACGATTTATGGCTGGCGCAGGGTAATGCGATGCTCCACTGGCACATGCCCCGTTGGCATGGCCATCAATGTGACTTTCAAATCGACATCCATAATAGGGTTGGTTGGCAGATCCGTGCATTTTGAAAGTGATTCCATGAAACGATGCGCAGCATCCACGGGTTCCGATTCGGTCAAGGGACGCAGCAGAAGCAAAGCATACTCGTTTTTTCGGATTTGCGCGATAATATCTGATTGGCGGCGCAAGCGGACAAGATGTTGCGCCAGTTTGGCCGAAACCATTTCGGCATCATACTCCCCATCCTTTGCAGCGACAGTTTTGTAATTGTCAAAGCTGATGAAAAGAACAGTTGAAACTTCACCGTAACGGTCAGCGCGGTCAAGGCAGGACAAGAAAAGCTGATTGAAGGCCGACTTGGCGATCACCCCTCCGGCACTTGGATAATCTTCCTCGTTATTAGCCAAATGACGTTGCAGAGCATTCAAACGCTCGGCGCAATCAACCAACGTCAATATATTTTCAGAATTGGCGGGCTTCGATAGATAAGCATTGCAACCTGAACTGATGGCATCAGCGACCGCCATGGTTTCGGATGTCAGTACAATATAGACATTGCGACGAACGATACGGCGCATATTCATGATAGTCGATTTTATATTTGTGATAGGGGATGGGTCGAAAAAGATCATATCCCAACCTTGGGCGACGACAGCATCAAAATCATCGGAACGGCCCGATCTGATCTCGATTGTATGGCCTAACGGTACGAGGCGCGATTTAATTATATTTGACGTAACTTCGTCGCGGTCTATAATGAGTATTTTCATAATTATTCCCTGTCGGAAGGATAATCCCTCCGCGCTGATCCATGATCTCAGAAATCCTAGAAAATAAAAGTTAAAATTCAAAAAACTTTTCGTTCTTTTGCAGAAGAGTATTTGACAAGAGCGAGCCACTTCGGTAGATGTGACGCCCTGATTAGCCCTCATGGCGGAATTGGTAGACGCGCAAGTTTCAGGTACTTGTGTCCGTAAGGACGTGGAAGTTCGAGTCTTCTTGAGGGCACCATTAGCACTTTATTCCTTGAATTAAGGGCAAAAACCCTTTATCTCCAAGGGTATGACAATATATCTCCATCAAAAAGACCTTCCTGACTCCCTTGCTTTTGGCACATCTGTCGCCATTGATACCGAAACAATGGGGTTGAATCTGGTCCGCGACCGTTTGTGCCTGATTCAGCTGTCATTCGGGGATGGAGATGCGCATCTGGTCCGGTTTCCTGCTGGAAGCGACTATGCCGCGCCAAATCTGCGCCGCCTGTTGACTGATGACAAAATTGAGAAGCTCTTCCATTTTGCCCGCTTCGATATTGCCTCTATTCAGGCCTATATGGGAATCGTATGCCGCCCCGTCTATTGCACTAAGACAGCCTCCCGTCTGGCGCGTACATTTACCGATAAACATAGCCTGAAGGAACTCTGCCGCGACTTGCTGGGCGTTGAATTGAATAAGCAACAGCAATCTTCCGACTGGGGCAGTGATATTTTAAGCGATGACCAGAAGATTTATGCCGCAAACGATGTGCTGTACCTGCACCGCCTGCGTGAAAAACTCGACGAGATACTTATCCGGGAAAACCGGATGAATATGGCCAAAGCCTGCTTTGAATTCCTGCCTGCCCGTGCGGAACTGGATATTAGCGGCTGGGCCGATTTTGACATTTTTGCCCATTAAAGAAACAGGTTAGCCGATGAAGGGTGCCATGACGAAACCATCATCAACCCCCCTGCCGTCCGATTTAGACTCGGCGCGGCGGACACTTAGCACCGAAATCAATGGATTAAGAAGCCTGTCCGATTCGCTCGACGATAATTTTGTTCAGGCCATTAATACGATTCAGGATATGAAAGACAAAGGCCGGGGGCGCCTGATTGTCGCGGGCATCGGTAAAAGCGGGCATGTGGCACGCAAGATATCTGCCACACTCGCCTCCACGGCTACGCCTTCCTATTACATCCATCCGGGCGAAGCCAGCCATGGCGATCTGGGCATGATCACTGAGGACGATGTTGTTATACTTTTGTCGTTTTCCGGCACCAATGCCGAATTGACAGATATGATCGCCTATACACGCCGCTTTCATATTCCGCTTATTGCGATGACCGGCAATGCCGGAAGCCCTCTCGCACAACACGCCGATTTTGTCCTGCTTCTGCCGCGCGCGCCGGAAGCCTGTCCAAACGGGCTGGCCCCTACGACATCAACTACTATGATGATGGCGCTTGGAGATGCGATTGCGATTGCACTGCTGGAACGTATGGGTCTGACACCGGAACAGTTCCGTGTCTGGCACCCGGGTGGTAAGCTTGGCCAGAAACTTAAGAAAGTTTCCGACCTGATGGTCAGCGGCAATGATCTGCCTCTCGTGACACCACAAACGACGATGGATAAAGCGCTGATTGTCCTGAGTGAAAAAAATCTCGGCTCATTGATTGTCTGCGATAACGATAAAACTCTCCTGGGTATTATTACCGACGGGGATCTGAAACGCCACATGGCTCCTGACCTTCTGACGCGCCGGGTTCATGACATCATGTCGGGCAACCCGCGCACTATTGATGCGAATTCCTTAGCAGCCGAAGCGCTTGACTTTATGCTGAACGCGCCAAACGGCCCCATCACATCATTGATTGTGACCGATAATCAAAATCATGCCGTCGGCCTGGTCCGTATACAGGAATTGCTGAAGGCAGGTCTGGTCTGATAGCGTATGACAACCGATATCGCCACACAACCCGAACAAGATGAATCTGGCATGGACCGCCTGGTCCGTACCAATGAAGACATAGCTGCCAACCAGTCACGAAGCCGCCGTCACTCTGCCCGCGTCCGTCGCATGCGTCTGCTGTTACCGGTAATTGCCTTGATCGTCGTAGCTGTCGTTATGGCAGTAGCCGGACATGAAGCTCCATTGACCCCTGTACCTCGTGAACAGGTTATGCCGAAATCAATCAGCCGTAACGAGCTGCAGAACCCGAAATTTCAATCCGAGGACAGCAGTAACCGCCCCTATACCATTACAGCCGAGAAAGCGACGCAAAACACGTCGGACATGGATAATATCATGCTCGATAAACCGGTCGCCGATATGTCGCTGGAAAAAGAGGGCTGGGTTGCTATCAAAGCGGCTAATGGCACCTATAATCAGGCCACTGGCAACCTCAATCTTGATGGAAAGGTCGAAGCCCATCATGATTCCGGGTACGAACTGGAAACAGAGAAAATGCACATTGATGTGAAATCCAAAAAACTGGTTTCTACCACGCCAGTTACGGGCCACGGCCCATCGGCGGATATTACGGCCTCGGGACTTGAAGCTGATGATGTCGAAAAGAAAGTCACTTTTACCGGTCCAGCCAAACTGATTTTACGCCCGAACGAAACTCCTAACACCGCATCTCCAGCTTCTACGAGGTAAAAAATATGAATTTCCGCATTTTGCCATCGACCCTGGTTATTGCCATAGTTTTTACATCAGGTCTTGCCTGGGCCGCCGACCAAATTCCACTTGAGATAACTGCAGACAAAGCCCTTGAATGGGATCAGAAAGCCAAAACCTATACTGCTAAAGGCAACGCCCTGGCGAAGCAGGACACGATGTCGGTTAAGGCGGATACATTGACTGCCTTTTATGACGACAGCAAAGGTGGCACCAATAACATTACAAAACTCGTTGCTGACGGTCATGTAACCCTGATCTCTGGAACTGATACCGCAACTGGTGAAAAAGCAGTCTATGACTTGACAACAGGTGAAGCCGTCTTGTCCGGTACACGTCCTAAAATTACCCGCGCAAATGGCGATATGGTCGAAGCGGATAATATCACGGCGTGGATGGAGAAAAGTGAATTGGGATCAGCTTCAACACTGCAAAAAGCCGAAGCGACAGGAAATGTTATTATAACCAACGGCAAGCAGACCGCGGCCGGCGATCGTTCTGTCTATACTGTAAAAACCAATATGGCTGAATTATTCGGTAATGTGAAAATTTCGCAGGATAAAAACTGGCTGACGGGCGATTATGCCGATATGAACCTGACCACCCATATAAGCCATGTCACCAGCAAGGACTCGAAAAAGCAGGTGAAGGGTGTATTTTATACAACCAGCAAAACCAAAGTGGCGCCCAAACCAACGGTAACTGAGACCACCCCGCCCCAAGCAGAAGCCAAACCTGCGGAAGAAAAGGGCAAAAGACATGAGTAAAGTTGTCGCAATATGAACGCCACACGCCCCCACCTTACCCCAGTCACAAGCGGCCTGTATGTCGAGCACATATCCAAGGCGTATAAAAAGCGTCCTGTTCTGCGCGATGTCAGCCTGCATGTGCAGCGGGGCGAGGCTGTGGCTTTGCTGGGGCCGAACGGAGCAGGAAAAACAACCTGTTTTTATATCGTAACCGGCCTTATCCCTCCAGATGGCGGCGATGTTCTGCTTGATGGCCATGAAATTACCACCCTGCCCATGTATCGCCGCGCACGACTGGGTATTGGATATCTACCGCAAGAAGCGTCGATTTTCCGTGGCCTGAGCGTCGAAGATAATATTCGTGGCGTCCTGCAGACCCAAACCGATATGAACCCGGAAGATCAAGACGCCCTTCTTGAAGATTTATTGATCGAATTCTCCGTGGCGCATTTGCGCCGGACGCCAGCTATCGCCTTATCCGGCGGGGAACGCCGCCGCGTGGAAATTGCCCGTGCCCTGGCCTCACGCCCGCATTTTGTTCTACTCGATGAGCCTCTGGCTGGTATCGACCCTATCGCGGTCAGCGATATACGTATGCTGATCAGCCAGTTGCGCACCCGGAATATCGGCGTCTTAATTACTGACCACAATGTGCGGGATACACTAGGTATTGTTGACCGTGCTTATATTCTGCATGATGGCATGGTCATGGCCGAAGGTACGCCAGACCAGATTGTCGGTAATGCCGATGTCCGCAAGGTTTATCTGGGCGAAAGCTTCATCCTTTAAAATGCATGATACTGTCCGCGCCATAATCTTTGCCCGGGATAATAATTTCCTTCCTGAATTACATGCCCCTATTCTGGTCATAGGCGACAATGAGGCCGGATTGGCAACTATACTCCCACAGGCCGACTATATAACAGATTATGCAGGCAGTGATAAATTATGGCGTGGGCATCAAACGGCCAATCAGACCTATCAGACGGTCATTCTGTTGACACCCCAGCAAAAAAACGCAGCTTTATATCAGATCGCGACTGCCTTGAATTATCTTGAACCCGGCGGATTGCTGGTGACGGCGGCGGCCAATGACGCAGGCGGAAAAACTCTGCCAGCCATGCTTACCCCTTTTGGCCGTGTTACCGATACAGCCAAACATAAATGCCGCGTAGCCTGGGTTACGCGTACACCCGATCTGAAAGTGGATAATATTATAACTGCCAATGGCCCCCAGTTGCGGACAGATGGCCTCTGGACTCAGCCTGGTGTGTTCAGTTGGGATCACTCAGATATAGGCACCTTGCTGTTAAAGAAATTTATCCCGCAGGATATCAAAGGAAATGCCGCTGATTTTGGTTGCGGCATCGGTGAGCTCGGCCTTGCGTTATTCCGCGCTAACCCTGATCTAAAAAATCTGGTATCAATTGATCATGATAAACGTGCCGTTGATTGTTGCGCGCGCAACCTGGGGCCTTATGCCTCACGGCATCAAGCCGTATGGCAGGATATTCCTTCCCTGGCGACAAAACCTTCTTATGATTTCATTATCATGAACCCACCTTTTCATACAGGGAAAGACATGTCACAGAACCTGGGACGTTCCTTTATTATCAAAGCCGCGCAATCCCTCAAGCCCGGTGGTCAACTGCGTCTGGTGGCCAATAATCATCTGGCTTATGAAGAACTTATCAAAGAGAATTTTAGTCATGTAACCGAACTGACTCGTGAGCAGGGCTTTAAAATTATCGAAGCGGTCAAATGATTTAACTGTTATAAGGGGTCAGTCCCTTGCGCAGATCGGCAAAACTCAATGTCGCATTTGTATCCGCCAGCGCGGTAGCAACCTGTGTTACCTCAGAAGATGTATCAGAATCATGATGCTGAATGGCAGCCTTGGCGATTGTTGTGACTGCCCCGGCCATGGCACCCACAGGTCCGCCAAACAGGGCCCCGCCAAAAATTTCAGCCGCCGGTTTAATTGTATCGCCGGTTACGTGCTGATAGATGGTACTCACGACAGGAATATGTTGCAATGGGTTGATAATATCCAGAAAATCCAGAAAGCCGAATGTACCTTCGTCTTTTTCCGGGCTGACTGCTGTCTCCGCCGGACTATCTATTTCCAAGGCAGAAATATCGGATGCGGTTTTCTCGGACTCGGCAATTTTTGCCGCAAAGCTGGGTTTGCTAAAAACCGGCATAGACCCTGCCATGCGGCTATTCTGGCCCCGCTCGAGACGAAACCCGGTATTTTCAGATATCTGGTCTGTTGGTCCAGCGAGCATGACAACCTCTTGGTATCTGAGGTGCAATTCCCGTACCAATTTCTGTTTTTTCTGCGATAATGAACCTATGACAACAGCCACACGCATACAATTGCAGATAGATAGTCCCGAACGGCGTGACCTGGTAGCCGAACAACTGGGGCATTTATCCTCCGTAGTACTTGTTGATTCAAAGCCAGATGCCCTGATTACAGATGCGGATATACGCACATCTGATAACACGATATTTCACTTGGTTCTTGATAAAGGTCCCTTACGGTTAGGGCAATTGCTTGACCAATTGCGGTACGGACTTTCAGGACGTCAGGATCATCTGGAATCGGATGATGAAATAAATCTTGGCATATTCCTGTTTTTACCAAACGAAAATCGCCTTCAACATATAACAAGCGGTGACATTATCCACCTGACCGACAAGGAACGTTTGTTATTACGAGTCTTATATGAGGCTGAAAATAATACGTTGGACCGGGGCACACTTCTGGCCAAAGTCTGGCAATATGCCGATGATGCGGAAACACACACATTTGAAACGCATCTTTACCGTCTGCGTCAGAAGTTAAATCCTTATGAAGGCGCCGATTTGATACGCGCCGATGGCGAAGGGAATTATTCTTTAATGTTGAACGCATAAAAAAACCCGCCGGAGCGGGTTTTAAATTTTTTCTTGATTACTTATCGTCGTCTTCAGAGTATCCGGCGATGTCCTCAACACCAGCCTCATCATCGTCATCGTCAAAGTCTTCAGATGAACCGAAGCCTGAATCATTAGCCTGAGCCACAAGTGCGCTCCACTCTTCTTCACCTTGCATATCTTCAATGACGTCATCCTTGTCATCATCCATAGCAAATACGCGCTGATGGGAACGAATCAGGTCTTCTTTCAGGTCAGGTACCTGAACGGTGTCTTCAGCGATTTCGCGAAGGGAAACAACCGGGTTCTTATCATTGTCACGATCAACAGTCAGGGCAGCCCCGGTTCCGATACGGCGGGCACGCTGGGCGGCAACCATTACCAGTTCAAAACGGTTGGAAACTTTTAAAACGCAATCTTCCACGGTAACGCGTGCCATGAATCTGTCCTTTTTGGGTTATGAATGGGTGACGTTGGAAGGTTTATAAAGGGGGAGTGGCGGAAAATCAAGCTTTCTCTGCGGAATGTAGTTTACATATCTATAGAGGTGTGCCAAGTTTTCTCAGATAGTCCCACGAATAAATCCCTGTCTGATGGCCATCATCAAACACAAGGCGAACCGCGTAGTTGCCCACGGGGATAATCTGGGTAATGGCCACGTTTTCCTTACCAGTGACGTGCACTTTCTGATCGGGCCCATGCCCTTGCACTTCGGCGGAAGGACTTTCCACCCGCAATTTCTCTGCAGACAAAGTAATATACGCCCCATCATCATAGGCAACTGATAATGTACGCTGTGATTTCTTATATTTTATTTCAATGGGCCAGGCATTCATATTTGATCATCCAGTCGCCGCGCTTCATCGACCAGCATAATGGGAATACCGTTGCGAATGGGGTACGCCAGTTTTGCCTGCGTGGAAATCAGTTCCTGCTTTTCCCGGTCATATTGCAAGGGCACTTTCGTCAAGGGGCAGACTAAAATTTCCAGGAGTCGGGGATCAACGAAGCTCATAATAATTTCTCAATGTGGTGTCTGCGGCATATGCTGTTGCTGACGTATTGCCATTTCCAGCAGATTAACAAACATATCAGCCCGTGTATAGCAGCATGGGGCCTCGAGCAGCGCCTGCTTTTCGGACGGCGCGAACGGACAGACCATCGCCAGAGTGGTCATCAGACATTCGTCTGCCACCTCATCAATCAACTTCCAGTCCAGGTCCATTCCCTGCAAACCGAAATAACGCTTTAGCAGCCCCATCAAATGATCACGATCAATATCGAGGCATCCGACCCGCTCCATATCCTGACGATAGGCTTGCCAGGATATGCGCGCATTGCGAAATCCACCTTCGGCTACTGGCATTTCGCCTATAACGCGAAAACGGCAAACACCATGCAGGTTGATAAGATACCGCCCATCGTCCGTTTCTTCGAAACGTGTTATACGGCCCGCGCAACCTATTGGGAAAACATCGGGCTTATCTCCTTCTGATACAGGCTGAACCATGCCAATCAGGCGATGCGACGTTTTCATGGCGCTGTCCACCATGCGCAGATAACGCGGCTCAAAAATATTGAGGGGCAGATCACCGCGCGGCAGCAATAACACGCCATAAAGGGGGAAAATCGGCATTCCCTCTGGTAGCTCTTCATACGTGAGTGGTGTGCGGCGTGTCATGAATAAAAATATAGGGTGTGACTCAGGAAAAAAGAAGGGCCGATAATTTACGTCGCGCCTGAATACTGACCGGGTCCGTCAGGCCCCAGACCTCGATATATTTTAACAACTGTTTACGTGCCTTTTCATCTTCCCAGAGACGATTGCGCTGAATAATCATGATAAGAGCGTTCGCCGCTTTTTCCGCCAGGTTATGGGCGAAATATAATTCCGCAAGCCGGAACTGGGCATCCCAATCCTCTGGATTTTTTTGCACCGCAACCTCCGCCTGGACTATATCGCCGGCAGGTGCGTTCTTTGCCAGTTCAATGGCCGTCAAAGCGGATGCAAAGCGCGATGATTTGCGCACATTTTCAGGGATGGCCGCCGCATACGATTCTGCCTGGGGAATTTCATTCAAAGCCAGATAGGCCCGCACGATACCCGCATGCGCATCGATATTTTCGGCATCTTCGCGCAAAATTAATCCATATAAGGTGAGGGCTTCAGCCCCCTGCCCCTCGCGCAACAGCACAGCTGCATTTTGAAGTGCCGCCGGAATATCAATTGCTTCCGGTGAATTTTGCGTATGCAATGCAATCAACTGATTGATTAGTCCCTCAATTTCCGATGCCGGACGCAGACCCGCAAAACCGGTGACAGGTTGGCCCTGATATAACGCTACAACCATGGGTACCGATTGCACACGGAACGCCTGCGCCAGTTCCGTCTGTTCATCAATATTTACTTTTGCCATCGCCACTTTGCCGTTTTTAGCGGTGACGAGCTTCTCCAGTATTGGCATTAACTGACGGCACGGGCCGCACCACGGTGCCCAAAACTCAACCAGTATCGGACGTTCCTGCGAGGCTAGTAGAACTTCTTTTTCGAAGCTCTGGGCTGTCGTCTCGAATATATCTGCGGACGCATTCTTAGGCGTAGATTTTATATTTGGACCAATCAGCATTTCATTCTTCTTTCATTAGTCGGGCGCTACGGGGCTTAAATCCAGGATACGCGGCATAACACCAAAGTCTTTCAACAGTTTCATCAACGACGAAGGCGATATACCGACGGTCATGGTATTAATCAGCGGATGCACATTAATAACATCTTCCGCCATCATGCCTTCTTCCAGGATAAGCGTCACCCGACTCTCCACATCATTGAGTATCGACAATGGCGTAACCGACCCTGGCGTTACCCCCAGATAGGACCACAACCTTTCCGGTGACCCGAAGGAAAACCGCCCTGCATTCAGGTAGTCAGACAGTTTTTTCAAATCGACCGGCGTATCGTGGCGCAAGGTGACCAGAAACATATGGTCTTTTTTGTCCTTCAGGAAAAGATTACGGGTATGGCTACCGGGAATATCCGCATCCACAAATTTGGATTCCGCCACCGTAAACACGGCCGGATGGTGGTGAATTTGATGGGTAATCCCGGTTTCATTTAAGTAGGCTAAGAGCGTTTCAGGCGTAAAACGCGGAAAATCGGGGTCTGGTGCAGCTACTAATGTCATTTTCTTCCCATATTGGTGCGTATTAACCCTTCTATTAACCATTTTTTAAGAAAGAGGTCGATATGCTTAATTTAAGCCAAAAATAGCCTGAAACGTAGAAATTAGATCAAATACGATCTATTTTCAATAATTTGAAAACTTTCGTGCGTTATGACATAATAGTAAGATAACAGGCATTAGGGGAGAAGTTAAAACATGGCATTCGGAACAATAGATTTTACGGGCGTAGAAGTTACGCCGCTGGCCCAAGTGGCCGGAACTGGATTTTCCATAGACTCCCTAACTTCTTCTGGTCATTTATCCCGGCCAACGCCGGATGAGCCGGAACTTGGCGCACCCGTCGCGAAACTTAATTTTGAGCCTAAATAAGGGATAATGCCTCATGAATATCGAATTAGGACAGCTTCCCGATGGTGATTTGGCCCTGGTGTGCAGCGGCTCCCTTCCCGCCCCGGTCAAACGCGTGGAATATTACCGCGATCAGAAACTCTTTATGCTGGTGTATGACCTGCCAAACCATGAAGGCGACCTGATGCATTATGAATTGTCCGACGATGTGGCCGATAAAGTCCAGCGCCGCAGTTCCATGGCCATACTGGAGCCGGATGGGGGTAAAATTATGGGTTATTATACCTCCCTGATCCAGGTGGGTGACCTGCATATTTCCGCCATGACGGGCACCGCCTGATTTCTGGTGAAGTTCCGCTTGCAATTCCCAAAAACTTTGCTATAAATCCCCCTCATTCCGAAGGAACGCGGGTGTAGCTCAGGGGTAGAGCGAAACCTTGCCAAGGTTTAGGCCGTGGGTTCGAAGCCCATCACCCGCTCCAATCGGACCCTTTTCCTGAAATCTTTAGCTTGAACTCTGGCGACTACCGACTATAACTCGGTCATGCGTTCGCCTGTTCAGAAAATTGACCTTACCTCCGGCTCCATTCCCCGCCATCTCGTCCGTATGACCGTACCGATGATATGGGGCATTCTGGCGATCGTTAGCTTCCAGCTGGTCGATGCCTATTATATCTCCCGCCTTGGCACGGCGCATATGGCGGCTTTCAGTTACACCTTTCCAATAACCTATGGCATTTTCAGTATCTTTATTGGCTTCGGCATTGCGATGTCGTCTGTCATCTCGCGCCTGATTGGCGCTGGCAAGCATGAAGACGTCAAACGCGTAACGTCCCATGGTATCCTGCTGGTTATGCTGGTCAGTGCATTGATCGGCCTGCTGGGTATTCCTCTGCTGGATCCTCTTTTTACCATGCTGGGGGCTGATGCCGAATCGTTACCTCTTATCCATTCTTTCATGACGACCTACTTCCTGGGGACATTCTTCGTCAGCATGCCAGTTGTCGGGAATGCCGCCTTACGCGCCAGCGGCGATGCAACACTGCCTGCCATCATCATGACCACAGCGGCGCTATTGAATGCGCTGATTAATCCGGTGCTGATTTTCGGGTTGTTTGGGTTTCCACGCATGGAAATGTTTGGTGCCGCACTCGGCACTGTCTTCGCGAACTTCGGGGCGATGGTGGCCGGGCTGACGGTTATGTACCGCAAAGGGTTGTTTGATTTTGCCCATCTGCGTACCCTTGCGGATTTTGGCGACTCGGCAAAGCGACTATTGGTAATCGCCATTCCTGCGGGCCTGACCAGCATGCTTCCCTCGGTCGTATCCTCAGTTATTTTATACCTGTTATCAGGTATAGGGCCGGAGTCCGAAGGTGCCGTCGCCGCTTTTGGCGCTGCCTCACGCATTGAAGCATTTATGACTGTGATTCTCATGGCCCTATCAATTGGCATGGCCCCTATTATCGGTCAGAATTTTGGTGCAGGTTATCTCGACCGCGTCCGCGAGACTATTAAATATGCAATTGGATTCTGCGTAGTCTGGTCCCTCTTGTCAGGGCTTTGCCTGACACTGGGGGCCTCTGCTCTGGCGACCGAATTTGCCGGTAATTCTGACAGCAGTTTCTATACGTATCTGCATCTCTATTTTATCATTATTCCCCTGTCTTACACTTTCGGGAATATCGTGCATGGGTGGGGGTCGTCGTTCAATGCTATCGGCAAACCGCAAATATCGGCAGGCATGCTTTTTATCAAAACGCTCTGCGTCATGGTGCCTGCTGCAATTCTGGGGCGTTACATAGCCGGGGCAACAGGTATTTTCGTGGCTATCGCCACCGTCAATGTAATTAGCGGCGCAACCATTCACCTTTGGTCGCGCCGCCAATTTTTATCTTATTGATTGCCTATATCATACGTCGAAGCTGTTGTTCCAGAACCACCAGTGCGGGGAAATCGAGACTAGCCTGCCGCTCCTGTTCCTGGAGGCGCTGCATTATCCCCCCGGCCTGCGGCATCGCTTTTTCAATCGCAGAAAGAATATTTGTGGCATTCTTCTTCTGAACTGTTTCCTTTATAACACAAGCCGTGAATGCAGATTGCGTGACATAAAAACTGTTCAACAGTGACTCGACCGCCGTAACCATCTGGGGTGTATCTTGCGGCAGGTTCTGAACCTTGCCACGCAAACGCTCAAACTGAAAGTAATCGCCCACGGCAAAATATATCTGGGTGACACTGGCGATATCTTTCCTAAGATTGTTCGCAAGACGCAAAATATCGAAAGCCGACGCCATCAGCGGTAATAAGGCAATCTCATGTGCGAGTTTCTGCGGCAGTCCGTTCTCCATCCACATTTTACGGCGTGCTAGGAAATTTTCGCGCTGTTCATCAGGCAGGCATTTTTC
>CAMLMM010000009.1 GCA_946481105.1 uncultured Alphaproteobacteria bacterium | reverse complement strand
ACATCCCAGACTCCCGTCGACCGTGTCGACCTCGTCCTGATGGGGAAATAATCAATTCAGCATCCGTGCCTGCAATGTGCCGTCAGGTATTTCAACGCGGATAGTCCGGGCAATATCTTCCCCGACTTTTGCGGTAACATAGTCGCGGATAATCTGTTCATCCAATCCAGTAAGCTTGGCTGTTCTTGCGCAGGCATCGTTCATAATGGCAGCGGCCTGCTTAAAAGCGGCGGAAGCAGTCGGCCCTGTGGAAACAAAAGGCTGGGAAAATAATTCTTGATCTCTCTTTGATAAACGTAGGTGATGCAGATACATTATATGCATGCCTGCCAGTTGGTACGAAGGCAGGAACTCTTCCGGGGTAATATCTAATAAAGAATACATCGCATCCGAGCGTATCTCGATATTTACAAGGCCGAGTGTCTGGTTAAGGCCTGTGTAATTCAGATCGCATTTCTTTGTAGGGGCGGCTTTCATGTGATGCCAGAATTGGCGCGCCATAAAGCGTAAAATCTGCTGGTGATCCTCCCACAATGTTGCGATGTTGAATGTGTTTGGCCCTAACAGGTCATTAATCCCCTTTTGTACTTCCGGGCGTGTATGCGCAGTTTCAAGATCGGTTTCTGTGTCACCAAACGGAACGCCATAAATATTAAACATTTCCGCGATGGCGTAGTAAATCCCGATTCCTTCTTCCATAAATTTTAATGGCTCAATGGCTTTAATTGTACCCTGGCGTATCCCGGCGGCGGTTTCGTGAATATGGGCATTAATACTGACAATTCCGGCCAATGCTGTTTCTCTTTCGAAATCAGCTGATGCTCTTTGTTTACGCATAAATTACTCCAATATTGATACTAAAAATTAAAATTGCGGCTTTGTTCATCAAATAAGCGGGCAGCGACATAGTTTACTAAGCGGTCCGTTTCCATGCCTAGCTCCCAGCAGGTGATTTCCCCAAGTTTCATGGCTTTATCCAGTTCATCTGTCGCGGGGGAACCAGCGGCGGCGGTGAAAAGTGGGCGCATGCCCAGGTAAAGGTAATTCAGCGTATGCGCATGATAGATGGGATCAAAATCGGCCGGCTGTGTACCCAGTAATGCCATAGTAGTCGGGCTGCGTGGCACCAGATGAAGACCGCAGCGTGCACGCTGGAAGTCAGTATAGGCGGATGTGTCGTCTACACATCCGGTTGGATGTGCGCGCATCTGCGCCCATGCTTGCCGCAACTTACTGATGCATTCACGTTTATGTGCAAGCGAATTCATATATTTCTGCCACTTCTTACTGTAAAAAAGCAGAACATATGTATTATGTCAAGATTTAGGTAATATTGAGTCCCAATACCTGCCGCACGCGCGTGGCACTCATGCTTAAGGAGAATCCGTTGTCTTCCGGCAGGCAGAAAATGGCAGCTCCGGCCGTTCCGGCCCCTTCCAGGTCACGCGTCTGGGAATCCTTTAAACTCATGAAATACATGCCAAGGGAATTGGCCAGGTAATTAACGGCATCCGATTTGCGCCAGTCGGCGGCCAGATCAATCTGAATTCTGGTCGTCTGGGGTGGCAGATTTACAGTGATGTTAAAAGCGAGGCAGCTGGCCGTCAGCTCTTCGGCGATAGCATGGCAGGTCAGGCCGGTTTCAGCCGGCACAATAAACGCAAGCCCATTCGGCTTGTAAAGAAACGGAATGCCCATCATCCCATCCGATAGGAGAAGGCTATCACAACAATTCCGGCTGAAATCGTTGCTAACGTCAATGACTGTGTTGTAGGGGCCGACCATGGTGATAACTTACCCTAAGCCCCGCAGAAAAAGCAAATTACGGCTTAATCAATATAGGCGTACCCACAGCGATTTTATCATACATATCGTCCAGGTCGGCATTGCGCATGGCGATACACCCATCCGTCCAGTTTTTATCAAAGCGCTGGAAAAATCCCGATACGCCGCCCCGGTCACCGTGGAATCCGACATTGCCGCCTGGTTTCAACCCCATTTTGCGGGCCATGGCGACGTCCTTGGCATTGGGATAGGAAATATTCATGAACTTCTGGAAGTTGTTACTGACATGTTTTTCGTTGATGTAATACTGGCCTTCGGGCGTACGCTCATCGCCTTCATACACTTTCTGCCCGACCGGGTTCGCGCCCATGGCCATGATCGGATATGTCTTGATCAGGCTGCCATCCTTCCATAGCGCGATGACGCGGGATTGTTTCTGAACCACGATAAAATCAACCGGATTCTCCGGCTTGACGGCAAGGCTCTGGGTCAGTGTATCCGGCGGCACGATCAGCGCAGCGGCCTGCGTGTATTGGGCTGGCGGCTGGCTGGCGCAACCCGCCAGCAAAGCGACAAACAGCAGGCTAAGAAAGGCGGAACGTATCAAAATATCTTACCGTTCAGGGCTTTATCGATGGTCATGGCCAGACGCTCCAGATTGACCGGTTTCTCCAGATACGCGGTCGGCTCCAGATGGTCAACCGAATGCTTGTCGCGCGGGTCGCTGAGCGCGGTCAGAAAAATAAACGGCAGTGAATTATACTGCGGGTATGCGGCGCGGATGCGCTCCAGCAACTGGTATCCTGACATAACCGGCATGGCGCGGTCGCAGATAATCAGGTCGGGCTGAACGGCTTGAATTTTTTCCAGCCCTTCCTGACCATTGCGGGCAATTTCGACATTATAGCCGCGACTGGTCAGGTCATCCTTCAGGATATTGCAAAGTTCGCGTTCGTCCTCGACGACAAGTATGGTTTTGGTGTCTGACATAATGATTCCTTTTCCTGAAAATCCTATCTATTTATCGGCGGTGGCTCAAGACCCATGGCAGGCCTTACCCCCACAGGGGCATCGATACGGGAGGCAGAAAGTAAAAACCGACCCTTTGCCAGATTCGCTGACCACGGAAATTTTGCCGTCATGGACGGAAACCAGGTCGCGGACAAGCGATAGCCCGACGCCGGAGCCGGGAATGGCCTGGGCCGAGCTGGCGCGGTAAAAACGATCAAATATTTTGTCGATTTCATTGGCGGGAATGCCAATTCCATTATCGGCGATACTGACATATGCCATATCGTTTTCTTCCCACCCGGTGACGGTGATAAGCGGATTTTCCGGGGTGAATTTTACGGCGTTGGCTAACAGGTTGGTCAGGACCAGTGTGATAATTTTCTGGTCCATCCAGACGGATTCCGGCAGGCGGTCCACATCGACATTGATGATATGGTCGCGCGCCAGGTCTGACTGCTCACGGCACATATCGCGAATGATATCGCGCAGTGAAAAATGTTCGGCGGTGACATCCAGTTTCCCGGTCTTCAGCAAATTGGATGACAGCACCGCCTGCATCATGTTGAGTGTGCGTGACACCGCGCTGCGGATGGTACGCAACCGTGTCCGTGCCTCTTCCGGGTTCAAATTATCAACGCGGCGTTCCAGTATCTGGGCGTTGCCGTCGACAATCGCCAGCGGTGTGCGGAATTCGTGGCTGACCATACTGATAAACTGTTTTTGTAATGAGCTGGCCTCTTGTTCGGCGACCAGCGCGCGTTCCAGCTCTTTCTGCTTCTCGGCCAGTGCCCTTTCCTGTTCCTTATACGCCGTGACATTGGTCGTGGAAACGATCGTCCCCTGCCCGCCAGGCAGGTCGACGGCGGTCAGGCGCAGGTGAACGCCATTATCCATGCGGAATTCATGCTCGCCTTTCAAACGGGTCCAGAACCCAAGTGAATCGGCATAGGCCTGCGTTCCCGGTGCAACGCCCATCTCGTGCATCACGATGTCAAAAACTTTCTGCACGGGGGTGCCGCGAACAAACGATCCGGCATTTTTGGGATAGAGTTTCAAATACTGGTCGCTGACATAAAAAATACGCTTCTGTTTATCAAAAACGATAAAGCTGTCGGCGGACGCGGACAGGAAACCAAGGAAAGTTTCGTATTCATCTTCCTGCAAACGGGAATTCAGGCGGACGATTCCTTTTTTCAGCTTATGCAGAAAGATATTTTTGAAATCATCGGTGCTTAATATATCGAGGTTATAAATCGCGTCATACTTGGCCGAATGCATGTGCAGGCGGTGGCGGATATCCTGTTCCGGCGTAATGGCAATCACATCGGCGACCAGTCCCTTGAGATGGCTCAAATCTTCCGCCAGCTTGATATTGGCGTCGCTGGCGTCCTTGACGATAATAAAGACGATGGCACTCTGGATCGCAGCCTCGTGCAAATCTTCAATTGTGTGGGGTGTCACCACCCGGACATCCATGCCGGGAATGAATTCCCAGATAAGCCGTGCCAGACGGTCGTCGTGTTCCCGGCCGTAAATGGTGATAAACGGCACCTGAGTCTTACGTAAATTAACGGGCGAGATAAAACGAAGTGGTTCGGACATGGTTCCCCTGAATCGGCCAGGACAGCCTGAATTTACCAGTTTTGTTGACATTTAGTAAATAAATCGTTTATAACCGCCGCTACTAAACAAAAAGGGCCCCGAAAAGGGTCATTGTCGTTAAGAAGCAAAAGTTAGGAAAGAAAATGTTTGCTATTATCCGTACCGGTGGAAAACAATACAAGGTGGCCACCGACACCTACCTCCAGGTTGAGAAACTGGATGCCGAAGTCGGCGCCAAAATCAATCTGTCCGAAGTCCTGATGATCTCCGATGGAAACACCACCACTGTTGGCGCACCTGTTGTCGCCGGTGCTGTTGTGACCGCCGAAGTTCTGGAACAAGGCCGCGCTGAAAAAGTTATTATTTTCAAAAAACGCCGCCGTCAGAACTACCGTCGTAAGAACGGTCACCGTCAGAACCTGACCACCATCAAAATCACCGGAATCAAAGCCGCTTAATTAAGCAGGCGAGCAAACGAAAGGAATTAAATTATGGCACACAAGAAAGCAGGCGGTAGCTCACGGAACGGTCGCGACACCGCTGGTCGTCGTCTCGGCGTAAAATGTTTTGGTGGCGAAGCCGTTGTTATCGGTAACATCATCATCCGTCAGCGCGGCACGAAATTCAAACAAGGCAAAAACGTCGGTATCGGCAAAGACCATACCCTGTTCGCGCTGGTAAACGGCAATGTCCTGTTCACCCGCGACGACAATGACAAACCGGTTGTGCACGTTGTCCCGTCTAACGACGCAACAGCAGCGCAAGCCGCGGCGGAATAGTCTTAAAGGAATTGAGACAAAGCCCGCCCCGACTGGCGGGCTTTTGTTTTAAAAAGGTTAAAAAATGAAATTTCTCGATCAGGCAAAAATCTTTCTGAAAAGCGGTGACGGCGGGGCCGGTGTTTGCGCATTCCACCGTGAGAAATTTATTGAATATGGCGGCCCGGACGGCGGCAACGGTGGACGCGGCGGTGATATTATCATCGAATGCGTGAAAGACCTGAATACCCTGATTGATTTTCGTTACACCCAGCATTTCAAGGCTGAAAAAGGCCATCACGGCATGGGCCGCAACCGCACGGGTGCGGATGGGCAGGATCTGGTCGTGCGTGTGCCGGTGGGCACCGAAATTCTCGACGCCGAAAAAGAAACCATCCTGATGGACCTGACTGAGGCAGGTCAGCGTTTTGTATTCCTGAAAGGCGGCGATGGCGGCTTCGGCAACGCGCATTATAAAACCGCGACCAATCAGGCCCCAACCAAATTCACTCCCGGCTGGCCCGGACAGGAAATGGAAGTCTGGCTGCGCCTGAAACTGATTGCCGATGGCGGTATCGTCGGTCTGCCGAATGCGGGGAAATCTACTTTCCTGGCGGCGTCGTCTGCGGCGAAACCGAAAATTGCCGATTACCCCTTCACCACCCTGCACCCGAATCTGGGCGTGGTGAAAATCGAGGGGTATGATTTTGTGCTGGCCGATATTCCCGGGCTGATTGAAGGCGCGCACGAAGGCCACGGCCTCGGCGACCGTTTCCTTGGCCATGTGGAACGCACCGCCGTGCTGCTGCACCTGATTGATGTGACCTCGGACGACCCAGCCAAAGATTACCACATCATCCGTAATGAACTGTCGGAATACGGCGAAGGCGTCGAAGATAAAATCGAAATCGTCGCGCTGAATAAAATTGATACGCTGGGCCGTGAACTGGCCGAAGACGTCGCCAAAACCTTTGAAGAAAAAACCGGCATACGACCGTGGCTGATATCGGGCGTGAGCGGTGAGGGTGTCCGCCCCCTGCTCTTCAAACTTGCGGACATTATCAAACAGGAAAAAGCCCGCCGCGAAGGCGACGACGACAATAAAGGAACTGCGTTCTATGACAACCCACCACCCGACAGCATCCCAGATACTGAAGCAAGCTAAACGTATCGTCATTAAAATCGGCACTGAATCGATTATTCAAGGCGGACACGTCCATAAAGAATGGCTCGCGGCGTTGGCCGATGATATCGCCGCGCTGAAATCCACAGGCAAAGAAGTTTTTATTGTATCGTCCGGCGCAATTGGCCTTGGGCGCGGTATCCTGAAAATCGACCCGCGCATAGCGACCAAAGATCTGTCGATGGATATCAAGCAAAAAGCTGCTTGCGCCGGACAGCCATTATTGATGCTGGCTTATATCAAAGCCCTTGCGAAATTGAACTTGATTGCTACTCAGATATTGATAACCCGGGACGTGCCGGATAATCCAAAACAAGTCGCCAATTTGCGGAATGTTTTTTTAACCAAAGCTGATGACAGCGACACGATAAAATCTCTTGTGCCAATTATTAACGAAGACGATGCGTTAGCCACGGAGGAAATAACCTTCGGTGATAATGACGGTCTGGCTGCTGTAGTAGCCAAAATTGTGGATGCTGATGCGCTGGTATTGCTCAGCAAAGAAGACGGTTTGATGACCGATAATCCGAATAAGAATCCAAATGCCAAACTTATTCCGTTCGTACCGGATGTACGGGAGGCCTTCCAATATGTGAATGACGATATTAATGGCCTCAGCCGCGGCGGTAAGAGAAGCAAGCTGATGGCAACGCAGGTTGCTAACGAAGCTGGCATTCCTGTCATTCTTGCGCGGGGTCAGTACGCTTATAACCCGCTCCGCCATCTGATTTTAGAGGATGGAAATTTCCCCTCAACCGTCTTCGCGCCGTTGCCACGCTGATTACTGCACAACCCGGCTTAAAAACCCGCTCTGTGCAAATGCATCTTCAATATAGGCTGTTTCGCGTTTCATATCATGGGGGCCAAAACGGCGTTCATCCATGCCGGTTATGACCACGGCGTTTTGGAATAACGCCACCGCCTCTGGTGCAACAATATCGCAGGTTTTCAGTGTACCACTCAGAGATATAACAGGTATGCAGGTTACATTCGCCTGGGCAAACAGATAGGTCAGACTTCCAGCGTATGAATATTGACGTGTATCACCAAAGACATGGGCCGCGCCGCAACGTAATGAACAAATAGGTTTCCCGCTATAAGCGACGTGTGACTGGACATTTATTTGCATGCCAAAATTGCGTGCGGCAACGCCAGCCGGACTGGTGGCACTGACTTTCTGACTGATATCTATCCCCATTTTCATCAGGATATCGCGCGTGACAGGATCATCATTATCAAGATAATTGTCGCTTTCATCGCGCGCCAGGTCGGCGAAACAGGTTGATATGCTGCGTGCCAGACAGAACTGCAGAAAGGACATATTTGATATAGGCGTATGCTGAACAAACCTGACTTTATCGGCCAGAATTTTGACTGCTTTTGTCCCATCGGGGTCATGCCCCAGATGTATGGCGATTTCTTGTGCGTTATGACCCAGGTCTGCCATTATCTGCGCCGGGTAATTATACGGCATTTCAATCCCTGAAGATAATCTACCCTTATAGACTTTATTCAAAGCCGACATGGTGAATAACGGCAATAATGTATGGCTGGATGTCGAATGTTCCTCGCCATACAAAACAATCGTCGGCTGATTGCCTGTCGGTTGATGCAGCGCCGCGACTTTATTCGTGATGGCATCAATCGCCGGACGCAAGTCACGTGGATTCTTGGCCAATGAAACAATGGTGGCCCCCGCGTGGCGGAGACTTTCGAGGCTAACATGGCTTTTGCGTAAGTTGCGATTCATGGGCTATACCTACAACGCACGCGCCATGAGCCTGAGTTCTTCACCGATCACCACATTGTGCTGCTGGCTGCGCAATGTCTCAACCATCAGCGCGTAACGCTCCTGGCATATTGGCGCGCCACTAAAGGCACTGATTTGATGAAAGATATCACCCAATGCCACGGCGCTGGTACGGCGAACGCCGAGATCATCCCGGGGATCATTTATAACCGCGATAGAACCCTCAATAAATCGGCCCACCGGGCCTTGCTGGTTAAACAAATCAAAGAGACGGTTAACGCTGGCATGTGTAATCGGGTTATCAGGTTGCTTCACGGCAGCCGTAGAGAACACGCATTTGAGTCCCCCGGCAACAGCATGTCGAATGATGTTGACGCGGACAATGTCGTCCTCCGACGGATCGGTATATTTCAACTGAAAATAAGGAATGCTCTCGGAAAATTCCTGCGCCATGGCTTCCCGTGTGGCAAAAGGGAGGAAAGGCATCATCGACAGCAAATGGGTATGGCGCAGGCAGGCTTCCCCACTGTCATAGGCCTTTTGAAACGGATCAAGGATAAGCCCCTTTAATTCCCGCAGATAATCAAGATGAGTCATATAACGCAGCCCTGTTCGTAAATTTGTTTTTTCTTATATAATTATGGTATAGCCCTAACTTGACTCTATGTCAAAGCAGGCGTTACAACTCCTGCGCCAGCGTTGATAATTCAGTTGCGATCAGGGCGTTGTGGGGTTTACCGCGCATAGTTTCTACCTGCATCGTGTAATGCTGGGCAAAATCGTCTGTTCCCAGGAATTGCTTGGCTTCCTGAAAAATGCAGGTCAGTCCCCAGGTGCCACTAAGACGTAATGTTAGTTGATCTGTCGGAGTGTCAATTATTTGAAGAGCGTTATTGATGAATAAGTTCAGCTCCCCTCGCCCGGAATACAGGCCGAATAAATCGCAAATGCCGCTATAGCTGATGGGGCTGTTATCGGGCGCAGGCCGGGTGAACGTGGCATTAAAAATACGCGCCAGTGCTTGAGGAGCCATCCGGCCCAGGATCTGTGTCCGCAATTCCAAATCGCGGGTGGTGTCGCTACACACATACCGTAGGCGTGGTAAATGCCCAATGAAGGAGCGAATGATATTCTCACGCGCGACATCATCTCCTACGCGCAGCATATCCTCCATGCAATGGCAATACTCACGACACAAATTTGCCGGATGGGGTTTCCCGTCTAGAAGAGCATCCAGCACCACGGCCATAATTGGATTTTCATGAAAATGCATGGCCCTGTTATAAGGCTATATGTTGACTATGTCAAATCATGTTGGGTTGCCAGTTCCTGCCGGGCCTGGCGGATTATCACGATCATACCCTGAATGCTCAGGGCCGACATGACAAGGGCGACGACAATATCGGGCCAGCCGGTCTGGGTGCCGAAAACCCCGATTGACGCCATGATAACGGCAAAATTCCCCATCACGTCATTGCGGCTGCATATCCAGACGGAGCGCATATTGCTGTCGCCGTTCCTGTACGCCCAGAGCAGCCCGAACACGATGGCGTTGGCAATCAGCGCGGCAAACCCGACGACACCCATCGTCTGCGCATCGGGCAAAGTCTGGTGAACCGCATGCCAGATAGTCAGTCCCAGCACCCAGACACTAAAAACCGCCATGGTTAGGCCCTTGAACAACGCGGCTTTGGCTCGCACCTGCAACGCCATGCCGACGACAAAAAGACTGATGCCGTAATTGGCGGCATCGGCAAAGAAATCAAGGGAGTCCGCCTGCAGCGACACCGAACCCGCCGCCAGCCCGGCGGCAATCTCGACCACGAACATGAGGGCGTTGATCGCCAGCGCAATCCACAGGATACGTCGATAGCGGCTATCATAACCGCCATCGGGTACCGGATTGGGGGAGCAGCAACCTATGCTCATTGCTTGCCCTTGGCCGCGGCCAGTTCATTGTCAATCGCATCAACCAGTTGCTTATGCCCCAGTGATGTCATCTGACGGCCATTCACGAAAAAGGTTGGCGTGCCGCGAATGTTATTCGCCCGGACATCGTCCATTTCCTTTTTCAGCATCGCGGGTACATCGAGTTTGACGATATCTTCCTTGGCTTTCTCGACATTCAGCCCCGCTTCGGCGGCGATGTCCCACGCGCGGGCCAAATCAGGGTGCCCGTGCTTGGCCCACTCGGGTTGCTGTTTCAGCAACGCTTCCAGCACCGGGATAAACACGCCCTGCCAGCGTGCGGCCTCGATAATCGCCACAGCTTCATCCGACCCCTGATGGAACGGCGTATAACGCAGCACCAGCTTCACGTCATTCGGATAACGGCTCATGACGTCCTTGGCAATCGGGTAAACCGCGCGGCAGCTTTCACAGGACGGGTCGAAGAATTCGACAATCGTGACCGTGGCGGTGGCCGGGCCGAGAACCGGGGAATGGTCCCGGACCAGCGTGTCATTCGACGCGACGGCGGGCAGGCTATACCCACCGCCCTGCTCCGAAACCTGTGGTGCCACCGGGGTTTCCGGCTGCATGGTTTTCTTGTAAAACATCGCCCCGGCCCCAAAGCCGATAGCGGCGCAGATAGTGATGATAAGTACGACTGAACGTTTGTTCATTTTTAATTCCTTTTCAAAATAACGATAAGATTGATGGCAATAATCATGAAGGCCACGAATGACAGAAGCGGCAGGGGAATTGTCCCCCATAGCAACATGGCTTCCCCCGAACAGGACGGCCCGTTTTCCATGCAGGGCTTGATCTCTTCGGGGATAATTTTAAAGAATAGCAGGGTATGAAACGCGGCGAAGGCCCCTCCCCCTGCCGCCAGCGGCAAGGCATAACGCCAGACGGAAAAATCCGCCCGGTACAGGGCAATGCCGAGGATAATCGCCAACGGGAACATGAATATGCGCTGATACCAGCACATATTGCATGGAATTTGCCCCATGACCTCCCCGATAAACAACGCGCCGAGCGTGGCCGCCAGCGCGGTAATCCATGCCACGAACAGCATGTTCCAGTTTTGTGACTTAGATATGTCCATAATTTCCTCAAGGAATAAACATGATAAAAATATCCGCTTCGTCAATGAAACGGGTTTGTTTAAACAGCAAGGAAGTCTTTGGGGGGCCGGAATAGCGATGACAGGAAATCGCCCGTATATATATCCGCTGACAGATGATTGTCGATGATTGTCAGTACCGGAAGTTTTAAAGGTGCACTGGCGGTGTTTAATGCCTGTAATACACAGCAATGGGCGCAATCGCCGCATTTGTCTTTGCTGTCATGGCATGTGTAGGAATTTGTTTCGTCTTGATGTCCCACGGCGGCTGACTGGCATATATCCTTGCCAAAAGCATGTGCGGCGGTCACATAACCGCCAAACCCGATGGCAAAAATCACAAGCATCAACAAGATACGCATGGCGGGTAATATAGCATTGGATATCCCATTGTCACCCCCACCTAAATCCTCCCCCGTTAAAGGGGGAGGACTTGATGACGCCCCTTACTTTTCCTTCCCCCTTGACGGGGGAATGTCAGGATGGGCGTGCATCCCTCACCCCAACCCTCTCCCGAAAGGAGAGGGCGCTAAAGAAAGTTTTTCCTGTTCAAGTCCTCTCCCCTCGGGAGAGGATTTAGGTGAGGGAAGATAGGCAAATATTCCTTGACAATTGCATGAAAATATTCCTATCATAAAAGAAAAACTTTTACGAAGGAGTATATAATGACTGAAACCACCTCATCTTCCCTCCCCACCCAGACCGACACTGATAAAACTCTCCCGGCCCCTTTTGTTTCGCAGGTAGCGCTCGCGCTGGAACGTGCGGCTATTGAAATGGAACGTGATATGCCGATGGGAATTCAACGCGACCTTGATGCCACGCTCTACGCTCAATGTGATTTCTTTGCGCGGTTCTTTCAGCGTTACGCCGACAAGATCGAAACAGACAGAAGTAATACTGGTTACTATTTTAACTATATCTGCGCCTCGTCTGACCGCTTTCGCGCGTCCTATAACCTGCTGAATAACATGCAGCTTGAACGTGAACGCGTCAAGCTTTGCGAACGCCGCCTCGACGCGCAGGATAATTCCTGACCATGCGTGTCTGGACTCCCGAAGCGCGGGCGGCCCATGCCGAATTAATGCGGGCGAAAATCCGCAACTGGCAACCATGGACCAAATCCACCGGGCCGCGCACGCTCGCTGGTAAGCAGCGTGTGCGCTTTAACGCCCTGAAACACGGCGGACGCTGCTATGGCGCGCGCCGCCTGCGGCATTTATTCCACCGTCATAAGGTCTGGATGCGTTACGCGGAATACCAGCTGCGTTTCGGGTACGAAGCCGCAGCAAACAAACTAATTAAGCTGCCGGGTGATTTACCCTTCCCATACACGTTCCGGTCCTGAAAAAACGCTTTTTGCCGGGTAAAAACGGGTGCATGATGTCATCCGTCGCCGCGAACGGAGGATAAAATGCTCACCACAGGTACATTTCAGACGCATACCCGCACCGGGTTCCATTCGTTGCACTATAAAATCTGGGGAGCCGGGAATAAATCGACACTGGTTTGTGTCGCCGGGCTGCTCGGCAATTCCGATGATTTCAAATTCGTAGGCGAAACACTGGCGGCGCGGGGCATCCGTGTCGCGGCGCTCGATATGCCGGGGCGCGGCCTGTCAGCCTATTATCCCAACCCGGAGGATTATTCGTACCGCCAGTACATTGTCGACCTCAATAACTTCCTCGCTGTGCTTGGCTGTACCGCGCCGGGGTCGTGTGACTGGTTCGGCGTGTCGATGGGTGGGCTGCTCGGTATCCGTATCGCGGGAATGGACAATTCGCCTATCGGACGGCTGGTGCTGTCTGATGTCGGGCCGGATGTCCCGCAATTCGATCTCGATTTTATTTCGAAGGTCATGAAACTGACGCCGGAATACGATAAGCCCGAAGACGCCATTCCCATTTTGAAAATGTCGCTGGGCACGCCCTATTCACGTGGGCCGATGACGGAGGAGCAATGGCTTTATCTGGCGAGCACCGCGCTCAAGCAACGCGCCGACGGCAAATATATCCGCAATTTCGACCCGCAGCTGGCGGTGATGTTTGATAAGGAACCTTTGGGCGAAGTCGCGCCGCTCTGGCCGTTCTGGGACAAGATAACCCAGCCCGTGCTGGCCATACGTGGCGAGTTATCGACTTTGTTCCCGGTACGGATCAGGGATGAAATGGTCAAGCGCAAGACCGGGGCGTCACTCGATCTCGTGACCATTCCCGATTGCGGGCATGTACCGTCATTTTACCGTGACGACCATATCGAAATATTGAAGGGCTGGCTTCTTTAAACTGCCGTAGCTTCGGCGTCCTCGACCATTTTCTCTTTCGGCGGTGTGACGCGGATCAGAGTTACCTGATTGCGATGGCGGCGGACAACGTCGAACCGGAAGCCGTAAAAAACAAAGGATTGCCCAACATCCGGCAGGCGGCGCGTTTCATGGAGGAGCAGCCCGGCGACAGTTGTATAATCCTCATCCGGCAATTCCCACTCGAATTCACGGCGCAAATCGCGGATGGTAACATTGCCGTTGACCAGGAATGTGCCGTTCATCTGGCGGCGGACGCCGGGCATGCGCTGGTCGTGTTCGTCGCTGATCTCGCCGACGATCTCTTCCAGAATGTCTTCCAGCGTGACGATGCCCTCAAATGCGCCATATTCATCAACGATAAAGGCGAAATGCTCGCCCCGGTCGCGGAAGGCCTGCAACTGGTCATACAGGTTGGTGGTGTCGGGGATAAACCACGGCTCGGCGGTGATGGATTCAAGATTAATTTTGTCCCAGTCGCCGCCCGCCGCCTGCAACTCACGCATCAGCCACTTGGCATGCAACACACCGACGATATGTTCGGTGCTGTCGCGGTAGAGCGGAATGCGGGAATACGGGCATTTGACAATCTCGTTAACCAGCTTGCTCATTGGTTCGTTGATATCGAGCATCAGGACGCTGCGGCGGTGGATCATAATCTCGTCCACTGTCACATCCGCGAGGTCGAGAATGGACCGCAGCATCACCCGCTGCTTCTGCACCTCATCTTCCGGACCCTGATGCATATCGATGACGCCGCGCAGGACTTCCAGGTGGCTGCCGTCCTCATCGCTGTTCATATTGGCCCCAAACAGCCGCAGCGTGGCATTGCATATCTTGCCAATGACGGATGTAATAGGAGCGAAGATAGCCAGAATGACATTCATCAGCGGAGCGATAAACATCGACACGCGGTCAGCATTATAGAACGCATAAGTCTTCGGCAGCACTTCGGCGAAGATGACAATAAGGACGGTCATAGCGCCGGATGCAATCAGAACGCCCGTATCGCCGAACATGTGCACCAGTGTCCCGGCGGCCAGTGATGATGCAGTGATATTGACGACGTTGTTCCCAAACATCAGCCCGCCAATCAGGCGTTCCTTGTCGGCGACAATCCTGTTGACCAGCGCGGCCCGCCAGTTGCCATCTTTCTCGGCCGAATACATCCGCGCGGGGGATGCCGCCGTAAGCGCAGTTTCCGCTGCGGCAAAAACAGCGGCGATGAGTAACAGAACGAAAATGGCGATAAGGGCTAGAAGAAGCTCGGCATCCATTAAAAGAATTCCCCAACAACGCTATAAACCATGTCCTCGGGAATGCCATCCGCAAGTTCGGCCTTACCCAGATGGCGCAGTACGACGAATACCATGCCATCCTTATTGGCCTTCTTGTCGGTTTTCATTAATTCGACAATCCGGGTCGGCGTAATATTCGGTGGCAGCTTCAGGTCACGGATGCTGGTCGGCAACCCACATTGCTTCAAATGCTGGGTTATCTGCTGGATGTCCATGCTATCCAGATAACCCAGCTTCTCGGAAAGGCGCGCGGCCATGACCATGCCGACGGCAACGGCTTCGCCATGCAGGACAGTGCCGTCATAATGCATGGCGGCTTCGATGGCATGACCGAAGGTATGGCCAAGGTTGAGCAGCGCCCGGCGGCCTGACTGTTCGCGTTCATCCTCCCGGACGATGTCCGCTTTCATGTGGCAACTGACCTCAATGGCGCGCAGCAGGGCCAGGTCATTGCCCAGCAGGACTTTCTGCCCGTTATCGAGCAGCCAGTTGAAGAAATGGGCATCATCGATCAGGCCGTATTTGACAATCTCGGCATAGCCTGCCCGCCATTCCCGCGGCGGCAACGTGGTAAGCGTTTTCAGGTCGATGACAACGGTGCGCGGCTGGTAGAATGCGCCGACCATATTCTTGGCGTTTTTTGAATTGATACCGGTTTTGCCACCGACGGAACTGTCAACCTGCGATAGCAGCGTTGTCGGTATTTGAATGAAATCGATGCCGCGCAGAATTGTTGCTGCGGCAAATCCGGCTAGGTCGCCAATCACGCCGCCGCCAACGGCAAGAATGATAGAGTCACGGGTGACTCCATGTTCAATTAGCCATTCGATCACGGCTTCATAACGGTCGAATGACTTGGTCGCTTCGCCGGGCGGCAGTTCCATGACTTCCACTGATTTCATCAATGGCCGCAGTGTTTCCTGCAGCTTATCCGTAATAAGGGCGCGGACGTTATAATCGGTCAGGACAAAGGCTTTACGGCCCCGGAACTCCTGACTGAGCCAGATATCAGGTTCGGCCAGCAAATCGACGCCCATAAAAATCGGGTAGCTGCGCTCGCCCAGGGATACATCAAGACAGAGTGTCTGGGGGATATGCTTTGACTCTTCAGCATCGGTTGACCGCATGAAGATATATTCACGAATTTGCAGGATGATACGGGCGGTAATTTCATCCGGCGTCAGCCCCGCATCCTGAACATGAATATGGGCCTGCAGATAAGCGGCGCGGCGTTTTTCGTACAGGTTCATCAGAACCTCTTCCGGGTCGCCATGTTGCAGCAGCGGGCGGTCGGAACCTTGGGTGCGCTGGACCAGCACATCGACGGGCGCGTCCAGCCACAGGCATAACCCGCGACCGATAATTTCACGGGCGGTTTCGGGAATGGTAATCGCCCCGCCACCGGTCGCGATAACGCAAGGGCCGGTCATCAGCAGGCGCTGAATGGTCCGGCGCTCCATCGCCCGGAAAGCCGGCTCGCCGTCATCCGAAAATATCTGGGAAATGCTCTTCCCGGCCGTTTTAACGATTTCTTCGTCCGAGTCATAAAATGGCCAGCCCAGCTGTTTGGCCAGAATGCCGCCAACGGTCGTTTTTCCAGCCCCCATCAACCCGACCAGAACGATCGGTTTGTTGATAAGGCCTTTAATTTCGTCGATATCGTGTTCAATTTTGCTCATGTCCCATTAAATAGAGCAAAAGCCCTTGTTTAGAAAGAGATATTCAGCTTAATTGAAGCATTCACCGAATCGGAAACTGAGGAGTTACAATGAAAATTCTGGGTATTGTGCTGGCCGCTTTCGTGCTGGTTCTTGTTGGCGGGGTTATTTACCTCGGGATAGCCGATATTCACATTGACCAGACCCCGGTTACCAAAAATATCGAACCGGCGGGAAACTAGTCTGAGATGCGTCTGCTGCTGGCTCTCCTCTGTGGATTAATGGTGACCGGATTTAGCGGGAACGCCTCTGCGACGCCACCGCCGAAAGACGACCTTAAGGAAGAAAGCGCTGAAAAGCCTACGGCACCCGCAACGCCATCCGCATTGGACCCGAACGCGCCACGCCAGACGCATTTCCGCGTATTGCCCCCGACGATTAAACCGGTGCAGGGCGATAGCGGCGGTATCACCAAGGCCGCTCCTGAATTCAAAACGACCAGCCATCTGGCGCTGGACCAGCTTTCCCCGCGTGAGGATTATGCCTACGGACCGGATTTCTGGAATGGGGTCGGCATTGAAAAAGTGGCCGAGTTTCTGAAATCACCAACCCCGACAACCGGCAGCGCCACGTTTCAGAATATGATTTTGAAAGCTGTCCTGACACCGACGCCGGATACGTCGGCAAACATCGACCTGTATTCACTGCGCCTTTCTAAACTGGTGGATATGGGCGCTTATGACGATGCCCTGAATTTATACAAAATGAATGAAAACGCGCCACCTTCAGCTCTGGCAGCACGCGCTGGAGTCGAATCGATGCTGGGCGACGGGCAAATCGCGGTTGCGTGTCTTGAGGAGAAAGCTCTTCCCGCTGAACTTAAAACGGATGCGCCGGATCTTTGGAAAAACCTGAATATCCTTTGCCAGAGTCTTTTAAGCCCGGTTGCCGGGGATGATGACGCGCTGCGTCTGGATAATACCGTTCGCATTTTCGCCACGGCAACGTCCCTGCCCAAACCTGCCAACCTTCAGGATCTGAATAATTTTAACCTGCCTGCGCTGCTGGCGCACGCCCGCCTCGGCAACTTAACGCCTTTGATGAAAGATGCTCCGAATCTTATTGATTTACAGGATAAAACACTTCATGCTTTGGTATCATTTCACGCAAGCGACCGGGATTTGCAGGTAAAGTTTCTCAATGAAGCGTTACGCCGCAATCTGTTATCCGCTTCCGGAATTAAAAAGGAACTGGATTTTTTGACTGGGCAATCTTCTGAACCAGTCAAAAAAGATGCTAAACCGGATAAATATGCGGCGTTTTTCACCCAGCTTCGTAACAAGGAATTTGCGACGACCCCGGCCGTCATACAGGAAGCCGTATCTCTTAATGCCCTTTATCTGTTAATTCCAAAGGCCGGAAGTTTTGCTGAAAGTGAAAATCTTAATGAATTTACGCCTGCTGACGCCAAGGCAATTTTAATGCTTCTGACGGCTGCGAATCATAGTTTCCCGGTAAAATGGGTTGAAACGGCGTTTCCGGGTGCAAAAGCCGTTAAACAAGATGTCAATATGAGTGGTGAAAATTTATTAACAGCTTTTTTGACAGAGTCACAAAAGGCTGATAATGCCGCAATGGCCCAGATTATCGCCATTCGCGCAGTTTCCTTGGATGCTAACCTTGTCCAGGATAAAGAAAAATCAGTTTATGACAATATTTTAAGCTTGACAGCTTCTGGCAATTATGTAATGCCTATGGATGAAAATTTGCGTAACCTGCAAAAGTCAGCCGAAGAGAAGCAGACGGGTCAGGTGGTTATTGATAGCGTAAATGTCCTGAAAGGCGCGTCGATGGAAACAATCCATCCTGCGGCACTGTACAGGATTTTCGAAGCTTTCGATTCTGCGGGGTTAAACGAAGAAACCGACTCTCTGATGCGTGAAGCGTTAGGTGTCTTAATGAAGAAAGAATAAAGGAGAAGTAAATTATGGCTCGTCCAGGTCGTCCAGCAATGCCGAAACCCAATTTGTCGAAATGGGTCGATTCGTTTTTAGATATGCTGACCACAGAGCGTGGCGCTGCATTGAACACCCGTCATGCCTACTGGCGTGATCTGGCTGACGTCAGCCTTTACCTCCGTGCACAACGCAGCAAAGAAATTGATGCTGCCACAACGGATGATCTGAAGTCCTACCTGCAGGACCTCAGCAACAAAATCCACGTAAAAGGCCAGAACAAAAACCAGATCGCCGTGCGCACCGTTGCCCGTCGTCTGTCGGCCCTGCGTCAGTTCTACCGTTACCTGATTTCTGAAAACATCCGTAAGGAAGACCCGACCTCAACCATCGACAGCCCGAAACAAACACGTACGCTGCCGAAGACACTGAGCGAAGGTGAAGTCGATACGCTGATTAAAGTTGCTGGCGAACAAGGCGGTGCCGAAAGCGTACGTCTCGTGTGCCTGCTCGAGCTGCTGTATGCAACCGGCCTGCGCGTGTCCGAACTCGTTGGTCTGCCAACCGCGGCTATCGCTGAAGGCAACCAGTTCATTATGGTTGAAGGCAAAGGCGGACGTGAGCGTATGGTTCCGCTGAGCGAAACCGCACAGAAAGCACTGGCTGAATACATGAATGTCCGTGGTCAGTTCGTATCCGGTGAAGAATCAGCCCGTCAGTCCAAATGGCTGTTCCCATCACGTACGTCCGACAGCGGTCACCTGACCCGTCAGCGTTTTGCGCAACTGCTGAAAGACCTGGCACGTGCAGCGAAGATCGAAGAAGATCGCGTATCGCCGCACATCCTGCGTCACGCATTTGCGACCCACCTGCTCAGCAACGGCGCTGACCTGCGTGCGGTACAGAAAATGCTGGGCCATGCGGATATCGCGACCACCCAGATTTACACCCATGTTATCGGGAAGAAACTCAAGAAAACGATTGAGGAAGCACATCCTCTGGCCAAGCGCGCTAAAGCGTAATTTTCACGGGATTTCCGTATAGATAATTATTGAAACAGGCTGATGTATTTGAATTCATCAGCCTGTTTTGCTATGTTGCCCCTTTATAACAGAAAAGCGTAGTAGAGATGCCTGCATTAGAATTTGAAAAATCCATTAGTGAGCTGGAAAGCAAAATTGCCGAACTGCGCAATATGACTGGCAGCAAGGATTTCAATATCGCCGAAGAAATTCACCGCCTTGAAACCAAGGCTGAAAAGCTGATGGTCACCACCTACAGCAAACTGACTCCGGCGCAAAAGGTTCAAGTGGCACGTCACCCTGAACGTCCGCATTTCCTCGACTACGTGAAAGAACTCATTACTGAATTTACCCCGCTCGCGGGTGATCGTAACTTCGGCGAGGACCAGGCCCTGATTGGTGGCCTGGGACGTTTCAAAGGCCGCTCTGTTGTTGTTATGGGCCAGGAAAAAGGTCACGACACAGAAACGCGCATCCGCCACAATTTTGGCATGGCGAAGCCGGAAGGTTACCGCAAGGCTATTCGCCTGATGGAAATGGCGTCGCAGTTCCAGTTGCCGGTTCTGTCGTTCGTCGACACGGCTGGCGCCTTCCCTGGCATCGAAGCCGAGGCCCGTGGCCAGGCCGAAGCCATTGCCCAGTCGATTAACTCCTGCCTGCGCCTCCGCGCGCCGATGATTTCGGTTGTGATTGGTGAAGGCGGTTCGGGTGGCGCGATTGCCATCGCGACGGCCGACCGTGTGTTCATGCTGGAACACTCAATTTATTCCGTTATCTCGCCGGAAGGCTGTGCTTCCATCCTGTGGCGCTCGGCACAACAGGCTGAAGAAGCGGCAACGGCACTGAAACTGACCGCGCAGGATCTGTATGCGCTTAAACTGATTGATGGCATTATTCCTGAGCCAATCGGCGGCGCGCATCGCAACCGGATTGAAGCTATCGGTCAGGTATCGCAGCAGATTGAAAAATCGCTCTCGGAACTCACCCCGTGGGATTCAGACCGCCTGTTGAAACGCCGCCAGCAGAAATACCTGGCAATGGGCCGCGCCTAGATTAGGCAGGCTCTATAACTTTAGCCGCATCAATGATTTTACCCAGCTGCTTTTCCATGCGGGTGACATCGTCCAGCGCATCGGCGGTTTCAAACCGGAAATAGGTTTCATCTTCGTTGAAGATAAACAAAGTGTTCGTGTTTTTAATGGACATTAGTCCATTTAGAACCTGCAGGCGCTCACGCGTCAGATAAGGCTTTATCAGCGCTTCATCCTGTACACGGATAAGAATGGATTTATTCCAGTCCGGCAAATCAGGCGTCACATCTTTAGGAATTCCCATGCCCAAGGCAAAATTACGTGCGCCGGGTGAAGCAATCACACCTTCGACAGGCATACCGGGTTTCATATCAAACTGGATGATGGTGCGGAACTTGCCGCCACGCATGGAATCTTCGGTGGTCTGATCACTGGAAAAAACCGTGATGACATAGCTGCGAAAAGCGCCTTTCAGGACAGGTGACTTGGTAAAACCGCGCAGAATGCATTGAAGATTATTGCGTCGGGCAAATTCCATCCACGCCCGGCGTTGCCGCAACAGAATTTGTAACGACCAGATGCTTATACCTAGCAGGAAAACGGCCAGAAAAACCCAGATAGCAAACCAGATATTCATTGGGATACCCCTTTAATTACTGCCTGATTCTATCATTTTTTAGCCGTCTATGTAATGCAAAAGAAATGGGGGAAAGCCGCAATGACTTTCCCCCAGTTTTAGAGCCATTTTGTCTTACGACATAAAACGGATCTTGCCGTCCGTGTCCGAAGCCATCTGGGAGAAATTGGCCAGGGCATCTTCGCGTGACAGGTTTTGGTATACCTGCCAGTCATTAGAAGGAGTCAGCGCAACTGGAATGGAAATGCTGCCCTTCTCTCTGCTCAGTGTTTCTTCAGTGGCAACTGATTTCGGCAGCTTGGTTTTCTTGCTGCGCGATTTTGTTGCCGTTTTGCGCGGAGCTTTTGCCTCGTCCATTCTCTGCTCCAGACGATGCAGCTCATTACTGAAGAAACCGGTTTGGCGCCCGACGATGTCGAGGCCTTCCTTTACGCGTTCCAGCCCCGCGCGAAGCCGTTCATATCCTATACCCAGGACAATCGCCGACCCGATGGCCGACACGGCTGCGAACACGGCAAACGCCAATGCGACAATGACATAGATTTCAGGCATATAAGTACCCACCTTTCCTAAGATGATTTTATGATCGTGATGAAAATAATCAGGCCTTAGGGGAAACGGCTCAGATAACCAGAAAGACCAATATTCTTTAAGTTTACGCCTGTGAATCTTAACGAGATTTAACCAATACCGAAATTTTTAGGCAAATTAACGGACAACCAAATCAAGCGCCTCAAGCCGTTTGATTTCATCGCGGCATTGCGCCGCTTCCTCAAACTCAAGATTGGCAGCGGCCTTGAGCATTTTTTCTTCGAGCCGTTTGATTTCACGCGCCAGCGAACGTGGGTCCTGCAACAGTTTTTCATCCTGCGCGGTCATCGACTCCATGATATCAGTTTCAACCATATATGAGTCGGTTTCCGGTGACTCGCTGCGCAACCCATCGCTAATGGCCTTCTTCACGCTTTCAGGGGTGATGCCATGCTCTTTATTATATTCTTCCTGACGCGCGCGGCGGCGGTCGGTTTCCTCAATCGCGGCCTTCATGCTCTTGGTAATGCTATCTGCATACAGGATGGCTTTGCCGCCCACATTACGTGCCGCACGTCCGATGGTCTGGATAAGGGATGTACGCGACCGGAGGAACCCTTCCTTATCGGCATCCAGAATGGCCACCAGGCGGCATTCCGGAATGTCCAGCCCTTCACGCAGCAGATTGATACCCACAAGGATATCAAATACACCGAGGCGCAGATCGCGGATAATCTCGATACGTTCCAGCGTGTCGATATCCGAGTGCAGATAGCGAACTTTCAGGCCGTTTTCTGACAGATAATCCGTCAGGTCTTCGGCCATTTTCTTGGTCAGGGTGGTCACCAGAACGCGCCCCCCCTCTTTCACCACGCGCTGGCATTCGTGCATCAGGTCATCGACCTGATACTGGGTTGGGCGAATATCAACCGGCGGATCAACCAAGCCAGTCGGACGGACCACCTGTTCGGCAAATGTGCCACCCGTCTGGTTGAGTTCCCAGTCGCCGGGGGTTGCCGACACATAAATTGTCTGCGGGCGCATCCTCTCCCATTCCTCAAATTTGAGGGGGCGGTTATCCAGCGCCGACGGCAGACGAAACCCATATTCGGACAGAGTCATTTTGCGGGCGCGGTCGCCATTATACATGCCGCCTATTTGCCCTATCATCACATGGCTTTCATCAATGAATAGCAATGAATCTTTCGGCAGATATTCAAATAAGGTGGGCGGTGGTTCGCCCGGTGCACGTCCTGTCAGGTAACGGGAATAGTTTTCAATCCCGGCGCACATGCCGGTGGCTGCCAGCATCTCAAGGTCAAAACGGGCGCGCTGCTCAAGACGTTGCGCTTCCAGCAATTTGCCCTGCGCGTTAAATTCGTCTAGACGCGCCTTCAGGTCAATTTTTATCTGCTCAATCGCCTGCGCAATCGTTGGGCCCGGCGTTACATAGTGCGAATTCGCGTAAATGCGGACTTCGCCTTTATCCGCGAATTTCTCACCCGTGAGCGGGTCGAATTCGGTAATGGTTTCCAGCTCATCGCCAAAGAAAGAAAACCGCCAGGCACGGTCTTCAAAGTGAACCGGAAATAATTCAACCGTATCGCCGCGTACGCGGAACGTACCGCGCTCAAAAGCTAGGTCATTACGCTTGTATTGCAGTTCAATCAGCTTGGCGATGAGTTCCTGCCGGTCCATCATCTGACCAGGTGTGAGAAAAAGCGTCATCGCGTAATAATCTTCCCGCGATCCGATACCGTAAATACAGGATACAGACGCCACGATAATAACATCGCGCCGCTCGAATAATGCCCGCGTCGCCGAGTGACGCATCCTGTCAATCTGTTCGTTAATCGTTGATTCTTTTTCGATATATAAATCCGTGCGCGGGACATAGGCTTCCGGCTGGTAATAATCGTAATACGACACGAAATATTCGACGGCATTTTCCGGGAAGAAAGATTTCATCTCGCTATACAATTGTGCCGCCAGGGTTTTGTTTGGCGCGAGGATAAGCGCGGGCCGCTGCGTGGCCTCGATAACATGCGCCATCGTAAATGTTTTGCCCGACCCGGTAACACCTAACAGCACCTGATCGGTCAGCCCCTCATTCGCCCCTTTAATGAGCTGGGCAATCGCCGTAGGCTGGTCCCCGGCGGGTATATAACTGGAATGGATTTTAAACGGAATGGACTCGCTCATGACCTGCGTAACATAGTACAAAACAGGAACAAATCAACGGGATAATATCGATTTCAGGGTGTAATCTTTCTGTGGCCCTTTGACGGTATAATCTATATGAATACGGCCATCTTGTGACAGGCTGAATTCCAGTTCATAGACATCATTGACGCAAACATGGCAATGGCGTGCCCTGTTATCGTCATCAAAATCCAGTTCGTGCAGAACTTCATCTTTCCGGTGGGGGTCATTGTAAAGAATGATGATTTTATTATCACGCAATTCGTAAATATAGCTCCGGCTGGCCGCATTACTATGGCCGCCTAAATTCATGGTGCCGCTTTCCTCGCATAACAGACGCGCATCATCCAGCCAGCTGAAAACACATTCCCCATTAAACATACCGTGCCTTGCCCCATCCTGAATAACACGGTCCAGTGACCATGTTCCGGGTAGACTGTTAAACAGGGCCTTCAGTTCGTCGTGTTTCATTTTGGCAACTGCTTTTCATGTCGTTTGTTTAGCATATCGTCACTGGAAAAACGATATGAAAACGCTTATATTTTGCCCATGACAGACATATATGAATTTCTTAAAACCCGCCGTTCTTCAAAAATAACAGCCCTGACAGAACCTGGCCCGTCACCTGCGCAATTGCAGGATATTCTGACCATCGGGACTCGGGTACCGGATCACGGCAAATATCATCCCTGGTATCTCGTGGTGCTTGAGGGCGATGCGCGTGCCGAAGCCGGAAAATTACTCCGTGCCGCTTATGAAGCAGAAAATCCGGATGCCGCCCCGGCGAAACTTGACCTTGAGGCCGGGCGTTTTCTACGCGCACCTGTTGTTATCATGGTCGTATCGCGTATTCGTGAGGGGAAAAATGCGCAATGGGAACAGATACTCTCCGCCGGGGCTGTCTGTTATAATCTATCCCTTGCGGCGAATGCTTTGGGCTTTGGGGCGAACTGGCTGACGGAATGGTATGCCTATTCCCCGGTATTTAAAGAGTCGATGGGGATTGCTCCTGATGAAAATATCGCTGGGTTTGTCTATATTGGAACCGCGATAGAAAAGAACGAAGAACGCGAACGTCCCGATATCTCAAAAATTGTAACCTTCTGGTCAGATAAATCATCTGTGCTGAATAAAGGTGAAGGCTATGGCCAGGCTGGCAAAGGGATGCCGCCGAAAGGGTTTTGTTGATGTATGATATTGATACCAGCCATGTTGCAGATATTCTCAAAGATTGCGCGCTGAAATTTATACTGCCGCGCTTCCGGAATCTGCAGCAGGGCGATATCAAAACCAAATCACATGCCAATGATTTCGTTACCATCGCCGATCTTGAAACCGAAGAAGCCCTGACACGTATATTACCTGATAAATATCCCGGATGTATTGTCATTGGCGAAGAAGGTGTATCATCTGGCGCAATAACAACCGCCGCCCTCGCCGATCCGACGCAGACGATTTTTGTTGTTGATCCGGTCGATGGAACGTCGAATTTTAAAAATGGCAACTCGACCTTTGCCGTGATGATGGCGTTGGTAAGAAACGGCGAAACCCAGACAGGCTGGATTTATGATGTTATGAATGACGTTCATTACATTGCAGAAAAAGGCAAAGGAGCGACGCGTAGTGGTGAACCCATATATGTGCGTCCTGCAAAATCATTAAGCGCACCGGATTGCGTGGGTTACATAGGCCCCAAATACTTTCCAAAATCCATGCAAGAGTCGCTTATTAATCGCGGGGCAAAACAATTTCGAGCGCTGCATTGCGCTGGGCATGAATATATAAATATCGCTTCGGGTAAAGCCGACTTCACCCTTTTTCATCACATGAAACCGTGGGACCATCTGGCCGGGTCATTACTGGTGCAGGAGGCAGGTGGAATCGTCCGAAAATTTGATGGGACGCCCTACCGTGTCACTGACGTTAAGGGTGGGCTGATTGTCGCGTCGCATGTGCAGACCGCAGATGAAGCGCAGGGGAAATTTCTTTCCCCTGCCTGAATTCTATTTCAACGGTTTCAGCGTCGGGAACGCAATCACATCTCGGATATTGGATGAATTGGTCAACAGCATGACCAGACGGTCGATACCGACACCCCAACCGCCTGTCGGCGGCAGGCCATATTCGAGTGCCGTGATAAAGTCTTCATCGAGCATCATGCCTTCTTCGTTGCCGCCTTCGCGCTGCGCCACCTGGTCCTCAAAACGGGCCAGTTGGTCACGCGGATCGTTCAGCTCGGTAAACGCATTGCAGATTTCCCAGCCGTTCACATAGCTTTCAAAGCGCTCGGTCAGGCGCGGGTTATCGCGGTGTAGTTTGGACAGCGGGGAAATATCAAATGGATGGTCCATTACATGGGTTGGCTGGATAAGTTTATGCTCCCCAACTTCCGAGAAGATATATTCAACAACTTGGCCCCAATTGAATTTAGGGTCAACTTTGAACCCGAGTTCGGCGGCTTTCGCACGCGCCTCTTCGGCGGTATTCAATGTCAGGAAGTCAAAGCCTGTTTCTTCTTGAACCATACCAACCATCGATACACGCTGCCATGGCGGACCGAAATCGATGGTTTTATCACCATACTGAACGACGGTCGTGCCGTGTACCGCCATAACAATAAAACGTACCAGATCCTCAATCAGGGTCATGAGGTCATAGTAATCCATATAAGAGTGATATGCCTCAATGGAGGTGTATTCCGGGTTATGTTTGATCGACAAACCTTCGTTACGGAAGTTGCGGCCAATCTCGTACACGGCATCGGCAAAGCCGCCCACAATCAGCCGCTTGAGATAAAGTTCGGGAGCAACACGCAGATAAAAATCTGAATCCAGCGCGTTATGATGCGTAACAAATGGTTTGGCTGCTGCCCCACCCATAATGCTGTGTAACATAGGGGTTTCAACTTCCAGCGCGCCCATATTATTCATGAACTCACGGATCGATTTGATGATTTTGGTACGCGCGCGCAATACATTGCGGCTTTGCTCGTTCATAATCAGGTCGAGATAACGCTGGCGGTAGCGGGACTCGACATCGCTCAGCCCGTGATATTTCTCCGGCAACGGAAGGAAAGATTTGGTGAGCATGGTAAGTTCCAGGGCGCGCACCGACAATTCCCCGCGTGGTGTACGGCGAATGGTGCCGGTCACGCCAATGATATCGCCCAGATCGTAATGGTCGAGTTTGACCATCTGATCTTCAGGTGTGGAATCTTTGTGGCAGAAGACCTGAATTTTGCCGCTTGGGTCGTGCAGGTCGATAAACATGCCGTTATTGCGCATCGCCATGATACGGCCGGCAATTGATACTTTATCTTCGGTTTCTGTTCCCGGCGCCAGATCGGCATAACGCTCCTGCAATTCGCCTTGCTTGTGTGTACGGTGAAATTTATGGGGGAATGGTTGCGTGCCGGTGGCCTCAAGCGCGGCCAGCTTCTTCAGCTTGGCGGCCTTCAGAATATTATCGTCCTGAATAGGGGCATTTTCTGCGCTCAAAGCTGAAGTTTTCTGTGTCATGGTTCTTTTCACGTGATATAATTAAAGTTGATTTGATGGGTAAAATTGTCTGAAAAAACATGAAAAATCAAGCGTTTCCTAGGAATTATGGACCGAAAAGCGGCAATGCCCTGCTGATTTGCCTCATTACCATCGCCTTGCTGGGGCTTTTAACCGCTTTCCTGATGCGTAGTTCCAGTAAAACCTCTAGTAATTACACAAGCGAGGAAGCGGATATAAACGCCACAAAAATCATGCGCCAGGCGCAGTCCTATGAGGCGGCAGTCAATAAGTTGACCAGCATCAACAGATGCAGTGAGAATGAAATTGATTTTACCAACACCTATACCGACAAAGACTATAGCCACACCCCTGTTTCACCAGACAACCATTGCAAGTTATTCGAAGTTGATGGCGCGGGGATAGCCTATGCAGAACCGCCGCAATCGGCGCTGGATGCGGCGGAAAGCGCCTCTGCTGATTACGGCCAATGGGTGTTTCTTGGTTCGCAATGTGTTTTATATGTGGGCTCTGGCGACGCTGCTCCATGCGCCGATAGCGAAGTCGAACTCATGCTGACATTGAAATATGTGCGTGAAGACGTGTGCCTGCACATTAACCGCCTGAATAGTATTCCTGACGAAAGCACCTCTACCGGAATTCCCGCTGCCGCATCGGATACGGCCTCAGCCGGATTCGTTGGCACATATGCCGCGGCCGCATCCTCTGCTGAAATCGGCGCCGCGGCGACGAATGATACGCTGGAAAAACATGCAACAGGCTGTTTTTTAGATTCAAATACAAGCGCCTATACGTTCTACCACGTTCTTCTTTCCCGTTGATATTTCCATCTTTTTGCGCTTCACCGCAGCATAAACTAACTTAAATTTAATATAGATATATGTAAAATTATAATAGAATAATAAAATATAAAAACTGGAAAAAACATGTATCTCGTACACGAAAACACCGAAACTCTGGTGAAGGCGTTTTTGCAGGATATTTCAGCCAAACCGCAATCCTGGCGCGTCATCAGCATTGAATTTCAGGATTGTAACACCCTTTATTCACCCCTGTTCCAAAATCTCTGTCTATGCACATTGAAAGAATGTTTTGGTCATACGGAATGCCGCTTGTACTGGAACCACGCAGGGTCATTACTTGTCTTCTTTCAGGGGCGCGCCCTGCCTGTAGAAAAATGCGTGGAAACGTTTTTGAAGGAAACCGAATTTAAGGAATTTGGTCGTTTCTACGATATATTTGACCTGTCGGTGCACTGGCAGATGCTGCTGGATGCCATCGACAGAATATACAGACCTGCCCCCCCTGAAAAAATTCAGGCAAAAGAGGCCTTGCAGCCCATGCCGACCAAGGCGGATACGCCGAGCGGATTCCATTTTGAATTATCGCCTGAACGTGTACGCGCCGCGGCCCCGGCACGGCAGCTGCGCCTGAAGCCACTACTGTTAATCGTCGAAGATGATTCATTTACCCTGCAGCTTGTCCGCCTGGCCATGCAGGATAATTTCGACATCATCGTGGCGGAAACGGCCCGCCAAGCTATTCTATATTATCAGCGGCACCTTCCGGACATGGTGTTCCAGGATATCCAGCTTCCGGATGGAAGCGGCATCGATATCTTAAAGCAGATTGCGGCAGTTGATCCGGAATCCTATGTCGTGATGCTCAGTTCGCATGCGCAAAGGGAAAAAATACTGGACTGTCTCAATAGCGGCGCAAAAGGCTTTATTGGGAAGCCCTTTACCCGGCAGCGCCTGATAGATGCATCATTAAAATTCAGAGAGGAGCGAAAAACTCAACACAGGAGGGTTTCTTCATGAAACTAAGCGACATCCTCTCGCAGATGGCTGATTACACGACGGACTCCATTATCATCACGCGGATCACGGAAAATGAGGGGCACGTCCAGCAGGAAATTGTGTATGTGAATAAAAGTTTTACGGACCTGACGGGATATAGCTATGATGACGCTGTTGGCAAATCGCCTGTATTTCTTCACGGACCAAAGACAGACAAGAATGTTCTGGCGCGTATTAAAAATTCAATCCTGCAACGTAAATCGGTTACAGCCGAACTTCTGAATTACAGCAAGGATGGATACGAATACTGGGGTGAAATAAATATGAACCCGATCTTCGACACGGGCAGCACGGATTGCATGTATTATCTGGCGACCGAGCGCGATATTACCGAACGCAAAAACGCCGAATCCCAATTGCTGCGCGCCATTGAAAAGGCAGAAGCCGGGACAAAGGCAAAAAGCGAATTTCTGGCGAATATGAGCCATGAATTGCGCACCCCCATGAATGGGATACTCGGCTTGGCCGAAATATTACAGAATGGTGACTTGACCGAGGAAGTTCGTGAATGCGTTGATGCCATTCAGGTCTCTGGTCAGTCCTTGTTGGGCATCCTGAATGACATTCTCGATCTGTCCAAGATAGAAGCGCAGGAACTGGCCATCGAAAAATATCCGTTCCGTACAAACGACATCCTAAAAAATATCCGTGACCTGACCGGACTGACGGCCGCGCGCAAAGGATTGGATTACAATATCCAGATAAATATGAATGTGCCTGAATGGTGCATGGGTGATGGCAAACGCATTCAGCAGATTATTTTCAATCTGGTTGGCAATGCCCTGAAATTTACCGAGAAAGGCAGCGTCGATCTTTCGGTTGACTGGCGCGAGAAAGAGGGAAGGCCCTGTATTTTGGTTCAGGTGCGCGATACGGGCATTGGTATCCCGGATGAATTCCATCAGCATCTCTTTGCCAAATTCTCCCAGGCGGATTCGTCCATCTCGCGGAAATTCGGCGGGACCGGCCTGGGCCTCGCTATTACCAAATATCTGGTTGAGATGATGAATGGAACAATCGGCTTTACCAGCAAATTGCATCAGGGAACTACTTTTTATGTCAGCATCCCGCTGGACCGTGCGCCAAAGCAAGAAATACAAAAAACTGAAATTAGTATAGCCAGCGAAAACGTGCTCCTCGGAATTGATCTTCAGCATGTACGCGCCCTGATTGTCGAAGACCACCCAATCAATCAGATGCTGGTGGTGAAGTGGCTTAAAAAACTGGGGCTGGTCACAATCGATTGCGCTGAAAATGGTTTTGAATCCCTGACAAAGCTGCGTAACAACACGTATGATTTTATCCTGATGGATTGCCAGATGCCGGAACTGGATGGGTATGAAACCACCAGCCTTATCCGTGACATGGAAAAACAGATGTACCGCCGTACGCCTATTATTGCGATGACCGCGAATGCCATGCTAGGCGAGCGTGAAAAATGCATTCAATCCGGTATGGATGATTACCTCAGCAAGCCGTTGAAATTTTCGGAATTCCAGTCCTGCATAGCGCGCTGGCTGGGGGCGCAGGCCCAGAATACGGCTGCCGAAACCACGGCAAATACCCAAAGCGGTGACGCCCCGCTTGACGTGGTAAGACTCCATGAATTCACCGAAGGTGACAAAGATATGGAACGTATGGTCATCAACCTGTTCCTCGAAACCGCCTATGAAACGCTGGATACGCTCAAAGCCGCGCGCGAAATGTCCGACATGGAAAGCTGGAGCAAAGCAGCCCACAAACTTAAAGGAGCCTCAGGCAATCTTGGTGCCATGGATCTGCACAAACTCTGCTCGGATGCGGAATTGCAGATAACGATATCCCAGGAGGAAAAAGACCTGCTTTTATCCGGCATCCATAAGGAATTCAGCCGGGTTGAAGGGTATTTAAAAGCTCTGAATTAAACCCGAAGTTTGCTTCCCAGAATCACTGATTTACGCTAAAAAAGGGTATGTCATCCTCCCCTGCTGCTTCCTTTGCCTCTCAGCCGGCAATGACCAGTTTTATGGCTCCGGCGCTATGTGCGGCGGGCGGCAAATTCGTTTATCTGAACAACGATGGTGAAATTCAGACGCTCACGAAAAATCAGGCCGTCACGTTAACGGGGAAAGTGCGTCCTGTTGTATGCCATGCCCCATATCTGGCGGCCAAGCTGAGTCTGGATAAAATCCCGGCGATGGACGTGCTGGAACTTTATGCCTTTGCCTATCCAACACGCTTCTGCGTACCTACACCTGCCGGATTGGCCAAGGCGTTAGGACAAGACGTACCGCTTGATGCAGCTGATTACCCATTCACCTTGATTGAATGTGTGAATGCCCTGCTGCGGGAACTAGCCTTTCATCGTCATAAAGATAAACTGGCCGATATCGCAACGGTGATGGGCTTGAATGGCAAGGGCTGGGCATGGGCGCCGCTTGTATTAAGCGCGATGGGAAAGGCGTATGATCCGCAGGCCCCCATCGTTTCCAGCCGCAATGCTATGAATGTCTGGCTTGGCCTGCCGGAATGGACGGAATCCCCTCCGTCGTCACCGCCATCACATTTCCCTGTATCCGGCGATGAAGTGCGGGAAGCATTACACAGTTTCGTGACGTCCAAAGCGCGTTTTGAACAACGTCCGGAACAGGTTAATTATGCTACACGGCTGGCCGAAGGGTTCCGCGCCCCCGACAGTGCCGATCATCCAATCGTTGTTCTGGCGGAGGCGGGAACAGGCGTTGGAAAGACGTTGGGTTATCTGGCCCCGGCGACAGTCTGGAGTCAGAAAAACGAAGGGTCGGTATTGGTATCTACATATACCAAAAACCTGCAACGGCAGATTGGTGAGGAAATGAAACGGATTTATCCGGACCCGGATATCCGCCACCAGAAAGTGACCGTGCGCAAAGGACGTGAAAATTACCTCTGCCTGCTGAATTTTGAAGAACTGGCCGCCGGTGCTGCGACCGCGCATGGCCCCGGCCCGGCTATTGCAGCCGGGTTGATGGCGCGGTGGATCATGGAAACCGAAGATGGTGACCTGACAGGCAACAGTTTTCCCGGTTGGCTCCCCGGTTTGCTGGGACATGGCGGCACAACCTCGCTGGCTGACAAGCGGGGTGAGTGCATCTTTTCGGGCTGCGATCACTACAAACGCTGCTTCAGCGAAAACGTGATGCGCAAGGCAACACGGACGCCACTCGTTATCGCCAATCACGCGGTTGTGATGATCAAAGCCGCGCATGGCGATGATGATTTGCCCGCGCATCTGATATTTGATGAAGGCCATCATATATTCGATGCGGCCGACAGTACTTTCTGCGCCGCCCTGACAGGAGTTGAAACGCACGACCTGCGTCGCTGGCTGGTGGGGCCGGAAGGCGGGCGTAAATCTCGCGCTCGTGGCCTGAAAAAACGGACGGAAGATATTTTATCCAGTGATGATTCAGGCCTGCGTTTTGTCGATGATATAATTTACCGGGCCAAATTCCTGCCCACGCATGACTGGCTGCCACGTCTGCGCCAGGGCAACACGAATGGGTCCGCTGAAAATTTCCTGAGTGATGTGTACCGGCAGGTATGGGCTCGCGCCGAAGGCAAGGACGGCCCCTATTCTCTTGAGACATTGGTTTTCCCCGTCAGTGAACCGCTCCAGCTATCCGGCAAAGCCCTGTTGAACGATATGAAAGAATTGCGCCAGCCAATGATGCGTCTGTCGGCCCGCTTAAAACAGAAACTCTCCGAGGAAACTGATACCCTGAATACGGATACGCGTAACCGCATCGAAGCTGTAGCCAATTCGCTTGACCGCCGTGTGCAGTCCAGCGTAACCCCCTGGATAAACCTACTTGAAACCATTCAGACGGCACAGACCACAACCGATACTATCGACTGGATGGAAATTGAACGCAACGAAAATACGATTTTCGATGTCGGTGTTCACCGCCATTATATCGACCCCACCCTGCCGATGGCGGATTCACTCAAATCACGGGTACAGAGTCTGATTGTCACTTCAGCTACACTCAAGGATAAGTCCGGTGAAGACTGGACATCCGCCGAGATATTTTCAGGCGCACGGCATCTGGACGACGCGCCGTTGCGCTTCTCGGTGCAATCGCCGTTTGATTATGCGGCGCAAACACGCGTGTTTATCGTGACCGATGTCAAAAAAACGGATATGGACCAACTGGCGGCGGCCTACCGTGAATTATTTACGGCGGCAGGCGGTGGCGGTCTTGGCTTGTTTACCTCTATTCAGCGTCTCCGTGCCGTGCATAAACGCATCAGTCAGCCATTATCCGAGGCCGATATCACCCTGTACACTCAGCATGTGGATGGTATTGATACGGGTACACTGGTTGACATGTTCCGCGATGACATACATTCCTGCCTGCTGGGAACGGATGCGGTGCGCGATGGTGTGGATGTGCCGGGTGAAAGCCTGCGCCTGATTGCCTTCGACCGCATACCTTGGCCACGCGCGACACTACTTCATAAAGCCCGTAAAAAGGAATTCGGCGGCAGTGATTATGATGACCGCCTGACCCGCCTCAAACTGAAACAGGCTTATGGTCGACTGGTGCGTACCGCTACCGATCACGGTGTCTTTGTGATGCTGGACAGCGCCATGCCGTCACGCTTGATGGACGCATTCCCCGAAGGCGTGAAAATCGAACGCCTCGGTATCGCCGAGGCAATTGCGAAGACGAAAGAGTTTCTTTTACCCTCATCCTAACCTTCCCCCTAAAAAGAGAAGGAATGTAAGACTATAGTCGCCACCCTTGCCGTCATTGCGAGCGAACGCGAAGCAATCCAGGCCATTTGCACGATATGGATTGCTTCGTCGGCTATACCTCCTCGCAATGACGAGAACCAATGCAGCTCTCCCTGAATGGAGAGCATTGGAATTATTAGGACTATTTTCCTTGACAGGAAAAATATACCCTGATATGTTGACCTCGATACGTATCCTGCGGCTGAAAAAGCGCCGCACAAAAGATCAGCGCCTGTGGGCGCCCACGCCTGCTTTTTGTTTTCTATGATAAGACAACAAGATCAGGAATAAAGCATACTCCTTTTATCGCGCCGGATTGTTCCGGCTAACGGTAAAAGCCAGGTATCAACCCGCTGCCCTCGCAAGAGGCTCCTTGCACCGGCCCACTGGCCAATGGAATATGCTGTGCAGGGTAACTGTCCTGAAAAAATCACGGAACGAATAATTAAGACATCCCCTCTCCCTAACCCTCTCCCTCAGGGAGAGGGTGTTCCCTGGAATTTGAGCAAACGAACTAATAGACCCATAAATATTCATTTAATATCAATCGTTTAATACAAACAAAAAACCCCGGTTTTCACCGGGGTAATGATTGATAATAGCAGAAATACTACGCTGCCTTCACTGCATCCAGCATCGCATGAACGAGTTTCAGGCGCGCTGCGACACGGGTTTTTTCTTCCGCGCTATCCGACAGGCTCATATCTTCATTGAGTTTTGCCAGTTCAGCCTGAAGCTTATCGGCCTGCAGGGATGACACAGGAACAGCCTGTTCAGCCAGGACGGTGCAGTTGGCCTGCGACACGTCGGCAAAGCCACCGGCAATGAAGATCTTTTCGACATTGCCGCCTTCGGTGCGGGTGATTTCAACCACACCCGGACGGACGGACATGACCAGCGCCATGTGTCCCGCACGGACGCCGACATCGCCCTCTTCACCCGGAATCGTCACCTGATAAGCTGGTTCGGAAATCAGCTTTTGCTCAGGTGACACCAGTTCGAAGTTAAACGTATTTGTCATTACGCTGCCTCAGCCATTTTCTTGGCTTTTTCCAGTACCTGGTCGATATTGCCAACCATGTAGAAAGCCGCCTCAGGGATATGATCCAGTTCGCCGTCGCAGATCATACGGAAGCCCTTGATGGTTTCTTCGAGTGAAGCAAACACACCTGGGGAACCGGTGAACACTTCGGCCACGTGGAACGGCTGGGACAGGAAGCGCTGAATCTTACGGGCACGTGCCACGGTAAGCTTGTCTTCTTCCGACAGCTCGTCCATGCCGAGAATGGCGATAATGTCCTGCAGGGCTTTGTAGGTCTGCAGGATTTTCTGCACGTCTGTGGCGCATTTGTAATGCTCTTCACCCACGATACGTGGGTCGAGAATACGCGAGGTCGAGTCGAGCGGGTCAACGGCAGGATAGATACCAAGTTCGGCAATCTGACGTGACAGAACGGTTGTCGCGTCAAGGTGCGAGAAGGTTGTCGCCGGGGCCGGGTCAGTCAAGTCGTCAGCAGGCACGTAAACAGCCTGAACCGAGGTAATCGAACCCTTGTTGGTCGACGTAATGCGTTCCTGCAGTGCGCCCATGTCGGTTGACAGGGTTGGCTGATAACCCACGGCGGACGGAATACGGCCCAGCAGAGCGGACACTTCGGCGCCAGCCTGGGTGAAACGGAACACGTTATCCATGAAGAACAGAACATCCTGGCCTTCTTCATCACGGAAATATTCTGCCATCGACAGACCGGTCAATGCCACACGGGCACGTGCCCCTGGTGGTTCGTTCATCTGACCGTATACGAGAGCCACTTTGGATGCTTTGGCATCGCCCGGAACCAGAACGCCCGCGTCAATCATTTCGTGATACAGGTCGTTCCCTTCGCGGGTACGTTCACCCACACCGGCGAATACCGACACACCACCGTGACCTTTGGCGATGTTGTTGATCAGTTCCTGAATGGTAACGGTTTTACCCACACCGGCACCACCGAACAGGCCGATTTTGCCGCCTTTGGCGTATGGGCACAGCAGGTCGACAACTTTAATACCGGTGATCAGCTGTTCCGTTTCGGTCGCCTGATCTTCAAATTTCGGCGCTTCACGGTGAATTGGATAGGTTTTGGTCGCATTGATCGGGCCACGCTCGTCAATCGGCTGACCGATAACGTCGGTGATACGGCCCAGAACTTCAACGCCAACTGGCACGGAAATCGCGTTGCCGGTATCTTTTACTTCAGTGCCGCGCACCAGACCGTCGGTCGAATCCATCGCCACGCAACGGACGATGTTTTCACCAAGGTGTTGGGCTACTTCAAGAACGAGGGTCTTTCCATCATTCTGTGTATGCAGCGCGTTCAGAATGGCTGGTACGTTTCCATCAGGGAACTGCACGTCAACCACAGCACCCAGTACCTGTACGATATTTCCGTTTTGTTGCGACATTTTTTCTTTCCTCTTTTAAAATCTAAAATCTTTAAACAGCTTCATAACCACGACGTTGCACAGACATGGCCTGATAAACCTGAGCATCACTCATCCCGTCAGGGAATCCCGCGCGCTCTGCGGCCAGCAGATCACAGGCAATATTGTGCGCCAAAGCGCCAGACATAACAACGGCATCCGGTGCAACGATCGAGTTTTCAATCAGAACAGCATGAATGGCATGTTCAGGCATACCTTGATTTCGGAACATGTCCAAAACGGTGGATAGCCCCTGCGTATCAATACGGCGCGCCATATCGGCCACGATCTCTCCCAATTGGGCTTGCTGGGTAAATTCTGGTTTTGTCGTGTTCATTATTTCTTCCTTTACGCAGTGTTAAACGGCTTCCGCCCCGGAAATAATCTCGATCAGTTCCTTGGTGATATAGGCCTGACGGGCACGGTTATATTGGGTCGACAGGCGCTTGATCATATCACCCGCGTTCCGTGTCGCGTTATCCATCGCGGTCATACGTGCGGCCTGTTCACCAGCCGCGCTGTCGAGCAGCGCACGGAACACCTGAATGGAAATATTTTTCGGCAGCAGGCTCGCGAGAATTTCTTCTTCGTCCGGCTCAAAGCTGTACGGTGTAGCCGTCAGCGAAGCGGCGGCGGCATTTTCATTCGCAGCGTCAGATACGGAAGCGGCAAATGGAATAAGCTGCTGTGAACTTGGCTTCTGCGCCAGCACCGACACGAAGCGGTTATAAACCAGTGTGCAGACGTCGAATTCACCGCGGTTGAATTTGGCGGCAATCAGGTCGGAGACTTGCAGAGCATCCGTAAAACTCAGCTTCTTGCGTCCCCCCAGACCGGTGATTGTCTCGGAAATCATTTTGGCAAAATCACGTTTCAATACATCGCGGGCTTTACGGCCAACGCAGATGATTTCGATTTCTTTGCCCTCGGATTGCAGGCGGCGCACTTCGTTGCGCGTGTAACGCACAAGATTACCATTGAACCCGCCGCACAGGCCGCGGTCAGAGGAACAAACGATAAGCAGATGACGTTTATCAGAACCAGTACCAACCAGAAGGCCTGGGCCGGAACCTGCAGGTACGCCTGCGGCCACACGGGCCAGCATACCGGCCATGGCTTTGGCGTATGGTTGGGCAGCCTCGGCAGCTTCCTGCGCTTTTTTTAGCTTGGACGCCGCCACCATTTTCATCGCCGACGTAATTTTGCGCGTCGATTTTACTGAAGTGATGCGGTCACGATATTGTCTTAAACTGGGCATGGGGCTTTATCCTGTCCATTATTCTCGGTAACGGGAACAACAACCATCGTATGCGTACCCTCATCTGTGGCCGTAACGACATATCCCTCTGGGACTTTGGACTCCCAGTGAAGAATAAGTTTATTTGATGGTTGTTGCTGTTCACTCATTATCAAACCTTACGCAGCCTGACGTGCGATATAACCCTTGGTGAATGCATCAAGGAAATCGTTGATCTGCGCTTCGATTTCGTCATTCAAGGCCTTTTTGTCCTTGATCGACGCCAGGATATTGGCGCCACGGCCACGCAGTTCAGCCAGCATTTCGGCTTCATACGCATTAACCTTGTTAACTGGAATATTGTCCAGATAACCGCGTGTTCCGGCATAAATCACGACAACTTGCTCATCCACAGTGAGTGGTGCGTATTGCGGCTGTTTCAGCAATTGGGTCAGACGTGCCCCGCGGGCCAGGAGTTTCTGGGTGGCTGGGTCAAGGTCAGACGCGAACTGAGCGAACGCTTCCATTTCACGGTACTGGGCGAGTTCAAGCTTAATCTTACCGGCAACCTGTTTCATCGCTTTAATCTGCGCCGCAG
>CAMLMM010000008.1 GCA_946481105.1 uncultured Alphaproteobacteria bacterium | reverse complement strand
CGGGTTCTTCTTAATATAGTAAGTGAAACCGGTCGGGTTTCCCTTGGCGTTTTTGCCGGAACTTACCAAACGAATCTTAACAACTGAGCCTTTTTTAGCCATTTTTAACTACCTTCTAGTGGAATTCAGGTCGCCACCTTAAGGATTTTGAGGTTAGAGTCAAGAAAAATGATAATGAAAAATGGCCGGCTTTGTTTGTTATGTTAATTGTTTCTGTGATTGGATTTTCAGGGTCTATTAGTTCGTTTGTCGGTTTTGAAGAATGACCCCATAAAACACCCTCTCCCTGACCCTCCCTCTCAGGAGGAGGGAAGCCGTATTTTATGCGGCGGCTGAGGGGATGTGGTTAATAGTTCGTTCCTCTATTTTAAAAAAATCACCTGGTTTTTTGGCCCTTTGACCAAATGATTTCGCCGCAGAAATTTTCTGCGGATGTGACGTTGTCTCTATGCTTCATTACATATATAGGAAATAATTCATAAATTGTCAAGAAAATTCGATGCCCAATTAACCATCACGGCGTGGAGGCTTTTTCTTGCCTGAGTCACGTGATTTTGGTTTCTGGTCACGGTGTTTCCCGTCCTTGCTGGAGGATTTCTTCCGATCATCCTTGCTGCCTTTGCGGTGACCGGATTTTTTACCCGGTGGCGGGCCGCGACGGTCAAAACGGTTGCGGTCGTTATTGCCATGTTTTGATTTATACCCGGCGACATCCGCCCCGGCATCGCCATTGACCAGTTCAAAAACGGTGCTGCCAGTAATCGGGTCAGCTTCGAGGATACGTACAAGGACGGTGGCTCCCAGACGGAAGATGCGCCCGGTGCGTTTCCCGATAAGGGCGTGCTGGGCTTCGTCATGCACATAATAGTCGCTCGGCAGGGAGCGGATAGGGACGAGGCCATCGGCGCCCGTCTGTTCCAGTTTCACGAACAGGCCGAAGCGGGTGACACCACCGACACGCCCGACGAATTCCATCCCGATTTTATCTTTGAGATAGGCCGCTGTAAAACGGTCGACTGCGTTGCGTTCAGATTCGGCGGAGGTGCGTTCGGTTGTCGAGATATGCTCGGCCATTTCCTCGAGACGTACCGCTTCGACATCCGAGAGTTCGCCTTCACCTAAATCATAGGCTTTAATCAGCGAGCGGTGGACGAGCAGATCGGCATAGCGGCGAATGGGTGAAGTAAAATGTGCATAGCGCATCAGGGCCAAGCCAAAGTGCCCGATATTCTCCGCCGAATAAACGGCCTGCGCCTGCGACCGGAGAATAATTTCCGATATCAGGAAACCAGTCGGCATTTCCTTGGCTTTTTTGAGGATATGATTAAGCTGCGCTGGTCCGGCAATACCTTCCTTCGGCAGGGATAGTCCAAACGCGTCAAGGAAGTTACGCGCGGCCATAAGTTTTTCACCGGTCGGGCGGTCATGGATACGGTAAACGCAGGGGGCTTTCTTCGCTTCCAGCGCTTCGGCGGCGGCGACGTTCGCCAGGATCATGAATTCTTCAATGACTTTGTGTGCATCCAGACGTTCACGCACGGTGACACCCGTCATTTCACCGGCATCGTTCACCACAATCTTGCGTTCAGGGATATCAAGGTCGAGGGCACCACGTTTGATGCGGGCTTTATCAAGAATTTTCCATGCATCATAAAGCGGGGTGATGACATCGTTCATCAGCGGTTCTGTGGTATCATCCGTATGGCCGTCAACGGCGGCCTGTACCTGTTCATAGGTCAGGCGCGCGCGGGACAGCATCAACCCACGGACAAATGTGTGACGCAGCAGCTTGCCGTTTTCATCAATCCACATATGGACAGCCAATGTCGCACGTGGCTCATGAGGCCGCAGGGAGCAAAGATCGTTTGAGAGTTTTTCCGGCAGCATCGGCAGGACGCGGTCGGGGAAATAAGTCGAGTTGCCGCGCAGATAGGCTTCCTTATCCAGCGCATTGCCGGGACGGACGTAATACGATACATCGGCGATGGCCACAATCAGATGGTAACCGTTGGGATTTTTTTTGTCTGTATCCGGTTCGGCAAAGACCGCGTCATCGAAATCACGGGCGTCTTTGCCGTCGATAGTAACCAACGGGAAATCACGCAGGTCGGTACGTTTGCCCAGAGGTGGCACAGTCATGCCATCGGTGGCGGCAATCACCTCTTCCGGGAAAAACGGGCGCAGGCCGGATTCATAGAGCGCCATAAGGCTGATGGCTTTCGGGTCATCGGCATATCCCACGATTTGGACCACGCGGACCTTTTTACGCAGGGCGGAACGTGATGGTTGGATTTCGGCGACGACAATCTGTCCGACTTCGGCCCCGTTCAATTCGGTCGACGGCAGATCAAAATCATGCTTGGCGCGGCGGTCGATAGGGGAGAGCAGATAGCCACCCTTGACCGATTTGATATGCCCGACAACGCGGGCGCTGAAATTGTCGACTTTTTTAATGATAAAGGCTTCGTATAGGTTATGGCCAGCCTTCTGGACACGCACGAGAGCTCGTTCACCAATTGTCAGAGCGCTATGGCCTTTCTGATCGGGGGAGACTTCGATACGGGGTGGCGGCCCCTGCATATCATCCTGCCATTCGGCAGGGCGGGCGAGGAGGTCACCGTCAATATCAATCTCGGTTATTTCAATGACGCAGACGGAGGGAAGCGCGTCAGCCACACGATAGTTTTTACCGTCTTCGCGGATAACCAGCCCGTCTTCTTCAAGTTCGCGGAGCATATTTTTCAGCACGATACGCTGGGCTTCCCCCTTGATGTGGAAGGCAGCACAGATATCGCGTTTTGACAAAGCCGTCCCGGTTTTCTGGAGCAGCTTAAGGACAGATTCTTTATCGGGGAGTTTCATACAGGCATGGTATCAAGATTTTGGCCTTAATACCATGCCTAAGCCGTTTAATTCATCTGCCCTTTCAGGACAGCGTCCGTGACCCGGGCGCGGCGTTTCATGATTTCAAAATTGCCGTGTCCGACACGGTGATGCCCTTCCGTCGTGGAGGCCGCCCGGTAGTATAGCAGCAAGAATACGCGAATGGCGGCGGTCAATGTGCTCTCAGGCACTTTGCGCAGGGCAACCAGTGAGCATATATTATGGATGCTGGTATTTTCCCTTAGGGCCACATCTTTCAGCGCCGCCCACATTTCCGGCTCCAGCCTTACGGAGGTGCGGTGGCCGACAATGGTCAGGTTTTTGCTGATAAGGGTGGATTTTGGTGCAGGGTTAGATTGGGTTTGTGGTTCTGGAAACAGGTTTATAGCTATTTGCGCCATATTGCTGGCTTGAAGATCCGTCATATTTCCCCCAGATGTACAACTATTAATTTATAATTAAATGTATAATACAACCTATATTTGTATTCAAGTTGTTTTTTAGGGCTGGAATGGGCATGTTGCTTTATTTGCCTGATGGGCTATCTTGCTGAAAATCAGGAGATATTATGGCTGTCGTTGAAGTTTATACCACAAATTATTGTCCTTATTGCGTCCGCGCGAAACAATTGCTGGATGCTAAGGACGTCGATTATACAGAAATTGATGTCACGGGGAATGATGAGGCCCGCATTGCCCTGGTTGAAAAATCAGGTGGCCGCAAAACCGTACCGCAGATATTTATCAATGGAAAAGCCTGTGGCGGATATGATGATTTGCGGTTGCTCGAAGAGCAGGGCAAACTGGATTCACTGCTTGCGGAGTAGGGATCATGAAAATTGCCTGCGTCCAGATGACGAGTGGCCCCGATATTCCCGTCAATCTGGCCTATGCTGAAACCGCCATACGTGAAGCAGCGGAGCATGGCGCGCAATTTGTGGCCACGCCCGAAAATACCGATTTCATGCTCGCCGATAGCGCACGGAAGCGCGAGGTTGCCTATACGGCGGATAATCACCCCGCATTAATTCAATTCGCGGCGCTGGCCAGGGAATTAAACATATGGGTTCTGATTGGGTCGGTGGCGGTAAAAGAGGGGAATGGGAATAAGCTCAAAAACCGCAGCCTGTTATTCAGCCCGCAGGGGCTTGCGGCGTCTTATGATAAGATACATTTATTCGATGTAGATCTGCCCACCGGCGAATCACGCCGCGAAAGCGATCTGATGCAGCCGGGAGAACATGCGGTTATTGCCAATAGTCCCTTTGGTACCGTTGGTTTAAGCGTTTGTTACGATATGCGCTTTCCGCATTTATTCCGAAACTATGGCCATAAAGGGGTTAGTATCATCACGGTTCCGTCCGCATTTACGGTACCCACCGGCGAAATGCACTGGCATGTCTTATTGCGCGCCCGCGCGATTGAAAACGGGGCCTTTATTGTGGCGCCAGCCCAATGCGGTACGCATGACGGGGGGCGCAAAACTTATGGGCATTCATTGATTATCAACCCATGGGGAAAAATTCTTGCGGAAGCAGGCGGTGAGCCTGGCATCATTTATGCGGATATTGATTTGAATGAAGTCATGAATTTCCGGCAGTCCATTCCATCCCTGGTGCATGACAGGGATTTCACAGATAAATATTAAATCCTATTAAATCCAAACAAGTAGGCCAAGCGCGGGTCCATGAATATCCATTTTGTGGTCAGGTCGGGCATGAACGAGAAGGGGATGTTCGTCTTGCTGAAATCCATCTCTTCTGCCGGGGCGAATTCATTTTCTACGTTATGTTTCCATCCCGAAACATGCAAAGGGCTGGAGTCGTCGAAAGGCACTTGCGAAATGAAGATGTAAGTATTTGGCAAGCCATTTAAAACCGGGGTTGTTGGGCTGGGGGGAGGTGCTGCGACAGCGTTAACAGTCAAGTTGCCATATGCATTCGTACGGCTATAGTTGGACAGGCGTGATGAAGGGTCCGTTGCCGTTGCCCCGATAGTATATGTGCCGACAGCCCCGCCATATGCCATCGGCGCATAGAGCCAGGAAATAAGTGCGGCATCATTGGCGGTCAGGTTATCGGAACCGGTAAAGACCGGGTCCGCAGCCCCAAAGGTTTTTGATTTGCTATCCGTTGTCACGGTGAGCGGGCGCGCTGTAATGGCCAAAGTTGTGGCGGGCGTATTGGTTACATTGTAATTGGCGGTACTGGCGATAGTGGCAGTCACGGCATTGCCGACACTGACACCGGTATTGGCATCAACGGCACCATAGTTCGGCGTGATGGAACTGAACAGGCTGGCGCTGTCACTTCCCACCAGCGAGGAGAATGTAAAATTATTATAATCAATCGTGGGATTGGCATCGCCATAAACTTTCGTCAGTGACGCGGCAAAGGACGCGGTAATGTCTTTTTTATTTACGGTGATAGCACTCGCATTATTGGCATAGGTAAAGCTATAGCCCATGGCGGAGCTTAAGCTACCGCTGGCGTGGTTGATGTTATAGCTTCCTACGCCGGAGCCAACCGTATAAGTCGTGCTGCCGTTCAAACTTCCGGTCAGATTATCATTACTGCTGTCCGAACCCAAATAACCGCTGACGCTGTACCCATAACCCGTAAGGCTGGGAACAGCATCGCCATACTGGATAGCGGCGAGGGCCGACGGGGTGATGGTCAGTGTTGGCGTATAGCTGTAAAGAAGGCCGTCATTGATTCCGCCCGGCATGGAAGGGCAGGAGCCGCCATAGGTACAGGAGAAACGGCGAAAATCGTTCGGTAATGAGCCGATAGTATCATTGGCTGGGTTCGTTGAGTATACCAGCCAGCGCCCGGTGGTGGCCGTCAGGGCGCCTGCCCCGATATTATTGATAAAGTTGCGGGAAGAGACGAGGGTAATGGCATCTCCCAGTTCGGAAGCCGTTAAACCGCCACTCTCCAGCACGACATCGCCGGTGGCGTTTTTGTTCTGGACCAGAATACTTCCCGCGTTGATCGTTCGCAGAGAAATATCGCCCGCAGTGTTATTTGTTTTACCTGTCCCATCATCCAGACGGATAGACACATCGCCGGTCCCGGCATCAAGAGTGGTGCCAACGGCCATGTTAATAACTGCGGCCCCCGCGTCACGCTGAGCGTCGACCACGCCCGTGGCAAGGGCTTCGTTGGCGAAGATATTGAGATTGCCATTATCGGTGGTGATATTAGCGTTAATCAGGATGCTACGACCTGCCTGCAAGGTGAAGGTTCCGCCACTCCCGGAACCATTATTAGCCGTGACATTGTTGTTGACGGTAATATCATTATTCGCCTGCAATGTCACATTGGTCCCGGCATTCAGGACATTGGTAATGAAGGTTGGGTCAAGCGTTACGGACGAGGTTGATACATCGGCATAGCTATCGTAGCTGCCCATAATCGGGTAATCATTATTAAGTGAGTAAATTTTTGCCGATGTAGTAAATTTTACAAGGGTACGGCCATTCACACTATCGGTTGTAATAAGCGCTGACGTATCCCCTCCGGATGTGGAATCTATAATGGCGTTCTGGCTGCTGATGACACCTGATGTGCCGGTGGTGCTGTTCCCTAAAATATATACTCCCGGATTGACTGTTGCGCCATTATCCCATTCGTCAGACCGGACCAGGTAATTACCATTTGGCAGAACAGAAACGTAATTTGCTATGACATCACCTGACGTTGAGCCAACGAGCGAATTAGCTGCGCTGACAGCGCCAACAGTCCCGCCGGACCCGTTCCCCCAAGTGACGGCACCTGCATCCAAAGCGGCACCATTATCCCAACTGGAGTTGAGGATAAGATAGTTTCCATTTGAAAGTGTCTGCATGCCAAAACCGACCAGATCCAAGGCAGTTGTCCCGACAATGGAATTGGCGGCGCTGACGCCGCCGACTGTTCCGGTTGCGCCATTCCCCCAGGTGACGGCCCCGACGTTTGTGGTAGCACCGTTATCCCAATTATAGCTGCTGACCACGTAATTGCCGTTTGTCAACACATAGGTTCCCCCGATCCCGATATTATGGTTGGATGCTGTACCAACCAGCGAGTTGGCTGCGCTGACGGTGCCAACAACCCCACTGGTTCCATCGCCCCAGGTGACGGCCCCGGCATTGGTGGCGGCCCCATTATCCCAGTTGGACGAATCCACGACGTAGTTTCCGTTGGTCAGGGCATAAACCAGAGTTCCCACGCCATCGCTGGCCGTCGACCCAACTAGTGAATTGGCGGCGCTGATAGTTCCGACCGTACCGCCCAGCCCATTCCCCCAGGTGGCGGCCCCGGCGTTTGTCACTGCCCCATTATCCCATGAGTTACTGCCAACGACATAATTACCGTTGTTAAGCACGCGAATGACAGTACCGATTTGGTCGCTGGCTGTTGACCCAACTAATGAGTTGGCGGCACTGATAGTTCCGACTGTGCCACCCAGCCCATTGCCCCAGGTGACGGCCCCGGCATTTGTAATTGCACCATTGTCCCAGCTTGAGGTGCGCACAACATAGTTGCCGTTGAATAAAGCAGTCACTGCCCCTACACCATCTCCTGCCGTCGATCCGACCAGCGAATTGGCGGCGCTGATGGTTCCGACCGTGCCACCCAGCCCATTGCCCCAGGTGGCGGCCCCGGCATTTGTAATCGCCCCATTATCCCAATTGGTAGATGAAACAACATAATTGCCGTTACTTAATGCTACAATAACTCCACCTATCTGGTCGTTTATTGTTGAGCCCACAAGGGAATTGGCAGCGCTGACGACACCACTGACACCTGTTGTTCCGCTGCCCCACGTGACGGCCCCGGCACTGGCCACAGCCCCATTATCCCAGCCGAGTGATCTGACAACATAATTGTTATTTGTAAGAACAGTAATGCCACTGCCTCCAACGCTATCACTTGCTGTTGAGCCGATAAGGGAATTAGTTGAGCTGACGGCACCTGTAATGCCTGTTGCGCCATCTATAAATGTAACGGCACCAACATCGGTGGTCGCCCCATTATCCCACAGGGAGGAGACTATAACTGTGTTACCTGTATTCCCCAGAAAATTCACTGAAGCACCCACGCGGTCGCTGGTAGAAGTACCGACCAGCGAGTTGGCGGCGCTCACAACGCCGGTAACACCAGTCAGCCCATTCCCCCAGGTGACGGCCCCGGCATCGACCACCGCCCCGTTATTCCAGTCACGCGACCGGACCAGGTAATTGCCGTTAGCAAGAACATTGACAGAGACGAAACCGCCTGTGGTCCCCACCTGATCGCTTGTGTTTGAACCAACGAGGGAATTAGCCGAGCTGACTGCGCCAGTGATACCTGTGCTGCCGCTCCCCCAGGTGATGGCCCCGGCAGCGGTAGCAGCCCCATTATTCCAGGCAGATGATACAACAACATAGTTGCTGCCGGCAACTTCGTACATTCCGTTGCTTCCGACACTGTCGTTGGCTGTCGTACCCACCAGGGAAATAGCCGAGCTGACCGCGCCCGTAATACCTGTCGTTCCGTTCCCCCAGGTGACAGCCCCTGCATTCGTCGCGGCACCATTATCCCAAAATTGAGAGAATGCGACGTAGTTGCCATTTGAGAGGGCCACGGTTCCTGTGCCAACAGAGTCGCTTGCGGTTGTGCCATATAATGAATTGCTTGTACTAACAGCGCCGCTGATACCTGTGGTGCCGCTCCCCCAGGTGACAGCGCCCGCATCGGCTATTGCCCCATTGTCCCATAAATAGTTTGATGTAACAAAGTTGCCATTTGTTAAGGCGGTAACGCCTATACCAACCCGATCATTCGCGGTTGTACCATAGAGGGTACTGATTAATGCGCCAGTTGCGCCATTGAACAGGTAAACAGCGCCGGCATTGGCTGCCATCAGGTCGTCGGTTGAATCGGTGACGACGATATTACCCGACGAAAGAGCCAGAAGATTTCCACTGAACGCGCCCGCGTCCACATTTGGGTCAACAAGTTCAAAATAGGAAATGCCACCGGAAATGCCGCCGGTGGCGATGGTGATGTTCTTGGGGTCAAGCAGCAGGTTTCCGGCTTCACCCTGTTCTGCCGATGCGTCGGTGACAGAATTGCCCGCCAGTTTCAGCGTGTCTTTAGAAGATATTTCAATTTGCCCGCCATCGCCGCTTATGCTGCCTCCGGTCGCGTAAATTTTCCCGCCAAAAAGGGTTGTTTCATCCGACCAGATAATAGCCTCACCCCCGTCACCTGATTCTGTTGAGCTGGCCGACATCACCGAGGCAAAATTGACCGATGTTGTGGCAGCGTGGGCGAGGGAACCGCCGCCCTGCAATTCGCCGCCTATATGGATGGCCCCGCCGCCTGTGGCGCCATCGGCGTAAACATGGGCCCCGAACAGTTTCAGGTCGCCCTGGGCAGCGGTGATATTAATCGTTCCGCCCAGATCAGTGAAGCTGGAGGTGTCATAGGTGCCGGAGATAAAGGCCCGGCTGCCCGGTTCGCCAGTCACGCTCAGTAAACCGCCGTTTTCATTCGTACCGGTTGCGGTGAGGGAGGATGAATCACTATCCAGATAGGCGTTATAAAAGCCCAGAGAAATGGTCCCGCCCTTACCATCAGTACCGCTGGCATCCAGATGACCCTGCTGAACGATATTCTTGCCCGTGACCTTGATAGTGCCGCCGGTTTTGCCCTTGGCGTTCAACTTGCCGGTAATCCCGACGCTGGCTGTATTGCCACCGCCGATGATAATCTTGCCGTTCTTAATGCCGACGGAGGGAGCCTTTAACTCCCCGGCGATATCAATCAGGCTGTTGACCAGATTGGCGCCTGCGGCAGCCGTCATCTCAATAACGCCACCGTCAGCGTTGACTGCGCCGTTATTCTTTACCATGCCAGCGGTCATATCCGGGCTGGCGGCAATATTCATGAGTCCATCGCCGTAAAGGTCGAGGGTAAAGGCGTCACCGGAGGCCAGTTGCACCTTACCAAGCCGTGCATTGATAATCCCGTTGTTTTCAACCGTCGGAGCAACCAGCCCGACAAGCCCGGCTTCCGCCGCGGTGATAATACCGTTATTGATGACCGACCCGGTTCCGCCTGTCCCGTGAAAATTCATGTTGCCATTCATCACATCATCATTGCTGATATCGCTGGTGGTGGCGACCAGGCTGTTGACGTCGACAACAGCATCTTGTCCGAACATAATGCCGCTGCGGTTGATAAGAACCAGATTACCGTTGGCCGAGAGTTTGCCAAGAATATGAGAGGGGTTGCCGTCATTGACACGGTTGACGGTCAGGGACGACGAGGACGGTTGGTGGAAGGTGGTGATTTCATCCTGTTCGATATTAAAACTGCGCCAGTCGATAACAGCTTTTTCACTGCTCTGGGTAATATCCAGATGTTTCCCGTTCGAGGTGATGTTGGCGGTGCCGCGAACAACATTTCCCTCAAGCGGATTTGCTTGTAACGGGCTTATTATCCCGATCAATGCATAGCTAGTCAGTGATGTGGTAAGCAGGTATTTGTTACGCATTTTCATACCAAGAGAGGAGAAGACATATTGTCCCACTCTTGATTTTACGGCAATTTTACTAAAAATTTATGAAATGCGCGGCATTGTAAGTGCAATTATTTAGACATAATTAGTTATTTTGATGTAATAGTCCCATACTAAAGCTGTAAAGTTCAAATCTACTAGGCTTATTAGCTGAAAATCGCAAGACGATGCAGTTCATTGGCGATAGGCTGCATTTTCCTCAAAGCGTTAACGGCGTTGGGGCTGTACGCGGCGTAACAATCACGTATGCCGAAAGCCGTAGAAATGGCATTTGTCAGAGGAGAATGGTGAAATCCTTTATCCAGATCATGGGGATTGTTTCCCGAGAAGTATGGAAGGGAGCTTTGGCTGGTCAGTAAATGAGCCGCTTCCGCAAATGCGGTAAAACATTTGGTTGCCAGGTTGCAAAGAGGTTCCTGGCTGGCGCGGGACTGATCTATTAATGGCTGGGTCTGGGTCAGGAATGTATCGAAGGCAGCGGATAACTGCTCGCGTATTTCTGGGTCAACTTTGATTAATTCCTGTTGCGGGATTTCTTCACCTAAAAAATTTCCAGCAGCCAAATTACCCATCAATTGAACGGTCATTATTCTCTCCATTTCGCATGGAGGGTTATAAACAAAGACCCGCAAAAAATGCCAGAAATTTATTTAGTATTCTGAGAGGTTAAATGGTGGCGGTGGAGGGATTTGAACCCCCGACCAAAGGATTATGATTCCTCTGCTCTACCACTGAGCTACACCGCCGTGGCTTTTGAAAAAGTAGCCTTATATGCCTGAAAAGCATCCATAATGTCAAGCGGCATTGGAAAGCGTTGATTTGCTTGCGATTGAGAGGTCTGTGCCCGCCATCCAGCCCCCGCCAATCAGGCGTTCCCCGATATAGCAGACGGCAGCCTGGCCGGGCGAAATGCCGTATTGAGGCTGTGCCAGCGTCAGCGTGGCCGTGCCATCATTATTCATGGTCAGCGTGGCTTCCACGGCGCGCGTCATGGAACGAAGTTTCACAAGTATATCGATAGGCGTTGATGAATTTGGTATCAGCCAGTTACATTCCTTGAGAGTAATAATATCGCGCGCCAAAGCTTCTTTCGGGCCAACGCGGACAATAGCTGACGGTGCATCAATGCCTACCACGTAAAGCGGTTCATTGTTTGCGGTGACGCCACCGCCAATACCAATGCCTTTACGCTGACCCACGGTGTAATGGATAATCCCATTATGATCGCCCAGCACGCGGCCATCGATATGGACGATTTTTCCGGGGCGTTCGGCCTCGGGTGCAATCTTGCGCACAACTGAGGCATAATCGCCATTCGGTACAAAACAGATATCCTGTGAATCCGGCTTGTCGGCATTCACGAGTCCCAAACGTGTTGCGTGTTCACGCGTAATGTCCTTTGTCCAGCCGCCCAGCGGGAAGCGCAGGAAATCAAGCTGATCCTGCGTTGTTGCAAACAAGAAATAACTTTGGTCTTTTGTGGGGTCAACAGCCCGCAGCAGTTCGGCGTGACCATTGTCATTCACCATGCGTTGCACGTAATGGCCGGTGACCATGCAATCGGCGTTCAGGTCACGCGCCACTTTCAACAGGTCTTTGAATTTGACGGTCTGGTTGCAGCGGACGCAGGGGATAGGGGTCTGCCCTTTCAGATAGGTATCGACGAAATCCGAAATGACTGAATCGCGGAAATTTGATTCATAGTTTAGTACGTAATGGGGGAAGCCACGCTCTTCAGCAACACGTTTGGCGTCGTATATATCTTTACCGGCGCAGCAGGCGCCTTTTTTGGCCAGTGCTTCGCCGTAGTCGTATAATTGCAGTGTAATCCCGACAACATCGTACCCTTCTTCATGCAGAAGGGCCGCGGCCACGGATGAATCAACGCCACCCGACATGGCAACTACCACGCGGGTATCTTTCGGATCTTTATTGAAACCAAGAGAATTCATGGGCCGGACTATATTTAATCGTTAATAAAAAAGCAAATATTATTCATAATAAAAATACCCCGGCTACGGAGGGGGCCGTAACCGGGGAGGAGAAAAACTGCCAACCAGGGGTAAGGGGGGATGAGGGGCTGGAAGGTCGGCAGTCTTGAATGTGTCGTCAATTATTGTCTTTTGGCCTGCAAATGAACATTTTCTACGCTTCCGCTGCTCAAATGCTCTTAAGTATTCTGCGCTGCGGTTCTCGAAAACATCCATTTTCGGACACAAAATTCTTCAATTGACGCCCCACTCTTGGGTAACTGGGGTCTTTCTTATCCTTTTTGTTTGTTGTTGGATTTAAGGGCATACATGCTTTCATCGGCGGCGGCGAAAATATCATCGGCGCGGTCGCCCAGCAGAAATTGTTTCATGCCAACGCTGGCGCGTATCTGTATTTCATCATCATTCCAGATAAGGGACAGGTTATTCAGTCGTGCTATCAGCTGTTGAATGCGCCCGCTGATCGCTTCACAATTCGAATCACACATAAGCAGGATAAATTCATCGCCACCCAAACGGGCTGCGCAGTCCATATCACGCAGGTCATGCGATAGGGTTTGGCCAACAAGTTTAAGGCAGGCATCGCCAGCCTGATGGCCCCATTTGTCATTGATAGCCTTGAAACTATCCAGATCAATCATGACGAGCACGCCGCCCGTGGATTTTTTGCGACGGGTACGGTCCAGTTCACGGCGGAATTCTTCGTCAAAACCACGACGATTCTTGAGTCCGGTCAACAGATCGGTTGTTGCCAATTGCTGTTGCTCGGTCAATTCGCGCTTTAGCCGGTTATTTTCCTTACGGACATTATGCAATTCGTCTTGTGTCTGGTTCAGCAGGGCCATTGTTGTTGAAAAAATGCGATTAGGTGTTCTTGCCGCAATAGCTAAATTTTGATTCACATTGATTTGTTCGTGCGTACTTAAACTCATAATAACCCACCAAATTTATTCTTATGTGGATTAATTAAGCGAAATCCATGCCAAGTTTACACTCTTGTAACCTATTGAATTTACTCTATTTGGTAGGGGCTGACGGACCCAAGCTGGGTATAAAATTTCAAAAGGGGCATGTTTTGCAGGTTAGGGACAGAAAAAGCGGCAAAATTTTCCAGATTACAAGGGAAATGGCTAGTTCGCCTTTTCAGGAAAGGTTGATTCCTGTATCATAATATTTACAACACATTCGGAGTTCTTATGGCCGGGGCATTATCTTCCCTGACACGCTTGTCTTACGTATTTACAGCTTGCTTTCTTGTTGCCGGTTTTGCAACAGGAACGGTTCAGGCCGCGCCCTATAATTCAGCGGGGCTGGCCGGGCATCAGGCAGTTTATGATATCCGCCTCTCATCTTCCAAGATGGGGTCGCAGGTGATCGATGTTCGCGGTAAAATGATGTATTCCGCCAAGCCTTCCTGCGAGGGATGGATCGTCGATCATCAGTTCCGGCTGAAATATGAGTACACCGATAACCCTGCCATGGATGTGGATACGAAATTCGCCAGCTTTGAAAGTTATGACGGGCGCAGCCTGAATTTTTCATCGGCGCGGCATAGCAATGGGGAATTGGCCGAAGAACTGCGCGGGAAAGCCAGCGTCGATTCTTCCAAAGGAGTGGCACGTTACTCTATCCCTGTGGACCTGACGTATAATTTGTCGGAAGGGACATTGTTCCCGATTACGCATACAATACGCCTGATTGAGGCGGCCAAAGCGGGGCAGAAAACATTCCATGCCACGGTATTTGATGGCAGCGACGAAGAGGGCCCGGTTGATATCAACGCCGTTATTGGGCGCAAAATTTCCGGAAAAACCAAGTCCCTAAAAGATGTTGATCCGGCACTGGCCGATGTTCCGGGGTGGAATATCCGCATGGCGGTCTTTCCCCAGAACGACGAACAGGCAAGCGCCGATTATGAGTTAAGCATGTCATTACTGCAAAATGGTGTTATTAAAGAGATGTCGGTAGATTACCGCGACTTTTCAATCACCCAAAAGCTGGTGGCCCTGAAAAAAATAGAAGCAGATAAGTGCGGAGAATAGATAATGAATAAAATGGGCGAAGGAAAAAAAGTTTTGATTGTTGAGGATAATGAACTCAACATGAAACTGTTTCATGATCTGCTGGAGGCGCATGGCGTTGAAACCATTCAGGCCCGTGACGGCAAAAATGTGCTGGCGCTGGCACGGCAGAATAAACCTGATCTTATCCTGATGGATATTCAGTTGCCGGAAGTATCCGGTCTTGATGTTACCAAGTGGCTTAAGGAAGATGACGAATTAAAATCCATTCCTGTGGTTGCCGTAACGGCATTCGCCATGAAAGGGGACGAGCAGAAAATCCGTGAAGGCGGATGCGAGGATTATATTTCCAAGCCCATCTCGGTTATCAAATTTATTGAGACGGTGCAGAAATACCTGGTCCCTACGAACCCGGCCGAGCCAGCGGTTCCGGCTGAAGCTGGCACCAACTAAGCGGACGGGGCAGCAACATGACCGCACGTATTTTAGTCGTTGATGATATCCTTCCCAATGTGAAGCTTCTGGAAGCGAAGCTGACGGCCGAATATTATGAAGTTGTTACGGCGCTGAACGGCCCTGAGGCGATTAAGAAGGTCGAGGAATCGAGTCCGGATGTGGTTCTTCTCGACGTGATGATGCCCGGCATGGATGGATTTGAAGTCTGCCGCCAGATTAAAGCCAATCCGAAAACAGCCCATGTCCCGGTTGTCATGGTCACGGCCCTGACCGATACGGAAGACCGTGTGAAAGGCCTGGAAAACGGCGCAGATGATTTTCTGTCGAAGCCGGTCAATGATGTCGCATTAATGGCGCGTGTGCGGTCGCTTGTCCGCCTTAAAATGACGGTGGATGAATGGCGGTCGCGTGAAAGCACGGCGTCGCAGCTTGGTGTTACCGACGATTCGTCTTCGGTCATGGCACAGCCCACGGACCATGCGAACGTGCTGGTTCTGGAAGACATGAATTTTGAAAGCAACAAAATCCGCGATACGCTGGCACGCGACCATAGCAATGTGACAATTACCCTGTCAGGTATGCAGGCCTTGCAGGAAATAAACAAAGCCGAGTTTGATTTGATTATTGTCTCGCTCAATCTGCGCGCGGAAGACGGCATACGTTTTTGTTCGCACCTGCGGTCCAATGAACGCAGCCGTTCAATCCCGATTATCATGCTGGCCGAAGAAGGCGACATGGAACGCGTGGCGCACGGTCTTGAGATCGGGGCGCATGACTATCTGTTACGGCCGCTGGAACGAAATGAAATTCTGGCGCGCGCGCGGACCCAGATACGCCGCAAACGGTTTCAGGACAAGCTGCGGACCAATTACGAAATGTCGCTATCCATGGCGCTGACCGACCCGTTAACTGGCCTCTATAACCGCCGGTATCTGGAGGTCCACCTGCAGAAAATGTTACAGACAGCACGTGAAACCAGGAAACCAATCGGCCTGCTGTATATGGATATCGACCATTTCAAGTCGGTAAATGATACACATGGGCATGGCGTGGGGGATGAAATTCTAAAAGGTTTTTCGCGGCGTATTAAGGATGGAGTGCGCTCATTTGATATGGTTGCACGTCTGGGGGGGGAAGAATTTGTTGCGGTTTTACCGGATACCACCGAAGAAACGGCGCATGTGATTGCCGAACGTCTGCGTGTTGCCGTTGCTTCGTTGCCATTCCCATGCAGTACCCCATCTGGGGATTTGTCTATCACGTCATCTTTCGGGGGCGTGGTTATTTCCGGTATGGTTGATAAAGACGTTAGTGTGAGCGATATCTTGCAGCGCGCTGATGAGCAGCTCTATGAAGCCAAGCATAATGGTCGGAACTGTGTTTACTTCGAGGGAACTGGGCGGTTAACGTCTTAGGCGTTTTTACGCGCCTGCATTTGTGCGTGACGCATACGTTTTCCTGCCAGGGTTTTTTCATCAAACGTGCCGTGGCAGCTTGGGCAGGATATGCCTTCTTCATAGAGGGGACTGTCGCGATCAGCTGACGTCAGGGTGTTGTTGCAGGCAAAGCACCGGCTGGCAGTACCTTCTTCCAGGCCTTGTCCCAAACCCACACGACGGTCGAACACGAAGCATTCGCCGTCCCACTGGCTTTGATCGGAAGAAACGGTTTCCAGATATTTCAGGATGCCGCCTTTCAAGTGGTAGACATCCTCAAACCCTTCGGCCAGCATAAAGCTTGATGCTTTTTCGCAGCGAATGCCACCAGTGCAAAACATGGCGACTTTTTTATGTTTTGCCGGGTCCAGATTTTGCCGGACGTAATCAACAAATTCAGTGAAAACTTTAATCTGCGGATCGACGGCACCTTTGAATATGCCGATTTTTGTTTCGTAGTCGTTGCGCGTATCAAGAAGCAAGACTTCCGGGTCAGCGATCAGGGCATTCCAGTCCTGCGGATCAACGTAGGTTCCGACCTGCTTTGACGGATTGGCCTGCGGTTGACGCAAGGTAACAATTTCTTTTTTCAGACGGACTTTAAAGCGTTGAAACGGTTGCTCGGTGCTGGATGAAAATTTTACTTCACCCTGCATGATGCCAAAATGTTTATCGAGATAGGCGAGCGCGGCATTAACACCTTCATCGCTGCTGGCGATGGTGCCGTTAACCCCTTCGGGCGCGAGCAGAATTGTTCCGCAGATATCGTAACTGTCGGCCAAAGCCTTGAGTGCAGCCTGATGATTTTTCAGGTCTGTGGCAGGCACAAAACGATAAAGGGCGGCAACTTTGTAAGTCATGCCGCCCTTTTAATGGAAATTATCAAAAAATGCAAATCAGGCTTTCCAGCCGCCACCGAGGGCTTTAACCAGGTCCACGGAAGCCGTCAGGCGGGCTTCCAGCGCCTGGGCGTAACTGTCCTGGGCGCTAAGAAGGGTGGCCTGCGTATCCAGCATGGTCTGGAAATCAATAGTACCTACTTCGTAGCGCTTGCGGGAAATATCATAGGCTTTTTGAGCCTGATCCATGGCATCTTTCAATGACTTCTCACGGTCTGTTGCGGCGGTTACAGCAGCCAAAGCATCTTCGACCTCACGGAAAGAAACCAGCACGGTTTTACGATAGGTTTCAACCAATTCACGCTGGCTGGCTTCGGCTGCGTGTAGTCCTCCACTGAGCAGCCCGCCTTTAAAGATCGGGGCGGCAAGGGAGGAAACAAGGCTGAGCGTGGTTGTTGCCGGGTCGCCAAAACCTGTGGCGGCAGCGCCAGCATTAGCGCCCAGTGTAATGGATGGATAGAACGCGGCACGAGCGGCCCCGATATCAGCGTTGGCCGCAATCAACTGGGCTTCTGCCGTGTGAATATCCGGGCGGCGTTCCAGCAGAGTGGACGGTTGCAAAGGTTGAATGTCCGGTACGGTAATTGAATTTACATTTACCGTATCCGTTAAGCCATATGTCTGGGGGGCGTGGCCCAGAAGAACGGCCAGCGCATTTTCATAGGTTTTATTTTGCAACTGGAGCGATGCAAGCGCAGCTTCGCTGGATGAAACAGCCGCCTTTTGTTGGGCGAGTTCCAAACCTGAATCGAGTCCATTATCAAAGCGCGACTGAATGATTTTTTGAATGTCTCGCGCGTTTTTCAGATTTTCCTGGGCAATACGTACGCGTTCACGTGAGGTGAGGAGATTGAAATATGTACGCACAACATCTGCTTCGGTCACAAGGCGCAGGGAACGCTGTGTGTATTCAGCGGCTTTCAGTGTCGCGCGGGCAGATTCGCTGTTCGCTGCGTTACGACCAAAAAGGTCAAGTTCGTAGGCAACACTTAAACCTGCATTTAAGTCAGTGTCAGTTGAAGTTGAACCTGATGCGGGGTTGGTTCGGGTCTTCCCTACGCCAGCTGTTCCATCAACGCTTGGGTAAAGCGGCGCGCCAGCAATTTCAGTTTGGGCGCGGGCCTGATTAACACGTTCGATCCCGGCACGGATGTCAAGGTTTTGAGTTGAGGCCGTTTCAACAAGATCGCTCAGCGTCTTGTCATTATAAAGGGTCCACCATTTTTCCGGAATTGTCGCCGTTTCGCTTGTGGCGTCCGAAGCTTTCCAGCGCTGAGGCACTTCCACGGTAGGACGCGTATAGTCAGGTATCAGCGAACAGGATGCCAATAAAATGGACATCAGGGACAAAGAAACGATTTTTTTCATGAAAAACAACTCCGTAGTCTCAATATAATGGAAAAGGTCCGCAGGTAAAGGGGCGGGGAACTAATTATCCGGTGACGTGATGCGCCTTATTTTTCCGGGGTTTTTTGCCCTATTTTCTGGATAAATGTCCCCAAAAGCCGAAATTCCCCGCTGCGGGGATCGTTATGTCGCCAGGCCAGCCCGATCTGGCGCGAAGGGGGCGGACTGCCAAAACGCTGAATTAATATGTCCTTACCTAAAAACTCCGGCTGGGCCGCCATTTCAGGCAGCAAAGTAGAGCCGTAACCATGCTGGACCATCTGGATCAAGGTCTGGAGGCTGGTGGCACCCAGTTTCTTTCGTCCTGCCGAAGGCGTCAGGCGGCAGGCGGCTATCGCATGGTCGCGTAGGCAATGCCCGTCATCGAGCAAAAGAATTTTTTCGTTTTGCAAGTCGGCCACATCAAATTTCTTACTGGACTTAATCGCATCATCGTTATGGGCCAGAACAAAATATTCTTCCCAGAGCATCATCGTATCCATGCCCTGCGTATCATAGGGGAATGCCATTAAAATCAAGTCTACCTGGCCGCGACGTAAAGATTCTACCTGGCGTGATGTGATGTCCTCGCGCAGTATAAGGTCCAGATTCGGATAGGAATCATGAATTGCCGGGAGCATGCGGGGAAGAAGATAAGGGGCAATTGTTGGGATAATTCCCAATGATAACGTCCTGCTAAGAGGGGCGTGCTGTTTTTTTGCCTGACGCACCAGATTTTCGGCTTGCTGGATAATAGCATGGGCGGGTTCAAGCAAGTCTTTGCCAACGGGTGTCAGGTTAACCTTGCGTGTCCCCCGGTCGAAAAGTTTCTGCCCCAATATTGATTCAAGCTGGGCCAAAGAGGCGCTCAGTGTTGACTGGGTGACATGGCAGTAATCGGCGGCCCGGCTGAAAGAGAGCGTTTCAGCCAGGGCGGCAAAATGCTGTAATTGGCGCAAAGTGGGTAAATTCATGACAAATCCATTTAATACCGCCTTTATTAATCAATTTTATCGATTAATGTCCAGCGAAATTATTCATTGGATTTTTCAGGGGGTACGGCGCATGGTGACGCATCGCAAAACCAAACTTAAAAAGGAGAGATGACCATGCTTGGAGTAGGTGATCACATGCCCGAATTCGAAATCACGGGCGTAAAACCAAAATTCATGAAACACGAAGAAAACGGTGAAGCTGCGTTTGAAACCATCACTGAGAAAAGCTTCGAGGGAAAATGGAAAGTATTTTATTTTTACCCAAAAGATTTTACCTTCGTTTGTCCGACTGAAATCGTCGAATTTGCCAAACTGGATTCCGAATTCGCCGACCGTGATTGCGTCGTTCTGGGTGGCAGCACGGACAACGAATTCTGCAAGCTGGCCTGGCGCCGTGAACATAAAGATCTGGCACAACTGACCCAGTGGCAGTTTGCTGACACCAACGGATCATTGGTTGACGGTCTGGGTATTCGTGAAGATTCCGGTGTTGCCTACCGCGCGACATATATCGTTGACCCGCATAACGTTATCCAGCATGTTTCGGTGAATAACCTGAATGTCGGCCGCAACCCGAAAGAAACGCTGCGTATTCTTGACGCTCTGCAGACGGATGATCTGTGCCCATGCAACCGTCCGGTTGGTGGCGACAATATCAACCTGAAAGAGGCCGCATAATTATGGCGTCATTGAACGAGCTGCGTGATGTGTTGCCTGAGTACGCCAAGGATATCAAACTCAACCTGTCGACGCTGGCCGGGGATGAATCCCTGTCACAGCAGCAGCTTTGGGGTTGTTTTCTGGCCTGCGCGCTGGCGACCCGTCAGGCGGATGTTATTACAGCCATCGAAGCGGATGCTACGTCACGCCTGAGCGCGGAAGCGCGCAATGCAGCGTGCGGCGCGGCGACGATCATGGCGATGAATAACGTCTATTACCGTTCCGTGCATTTAATGACCAATAAAGAGTATCAAAACCTGCCGGCCAAATTACGGATGAACCTGATCGGTAATCCGGGCGTGGACAAGGTTGATTTTGAACTCTGGTCATTTGCTGTGTCGGCTATCAGCGGATGTGGCATGTGCCTGGATGCACACGAAACGCATCTGGTCAAAGCCGGATTGAGCACCGAGCAGATTCAATGCGCCTTGCGTATTGCGGCAACCGTGAATGCGGCGGCGACGGCCATTGAGTCAGCACGGTACATGGTGCAACCGGCGGCGATGGCTGCTTAAGGTTTGAAATAACGAAATGTGAAAGCCCCTGACGGGGCTTTTTCTATCCTCCCAGCCTAACTGCACGAGAGGAGGCGCTTGTGCCACTTGCAGAGGCTGAGGGTAAGCTATCCATATCCCAATAAAATTCCCGCATGCGTTGAATATGAGGGGAAAAAAAGACGCTTTTATCCCTCGGCATGTCGTAAACAATGGCATCTATGGCAAATTTTACTTCCGGCTTCCCCATGCTGCGTATGGAATTTTTATTGGGCGAATTTCCATCAATTTTAAAATTCGGGGTTGTTGTGTCCGATATCTCGACAGAATAGGTTCTATCATTCCTTATAACCGTCAATATATGTTTTCCAGGGCGGGGTGTTTCAATCTTCAGCTTTTCATTGCGAGAAGAAGTATTCGGACATTGATTTTCAAAAATATTCAATGCTGCTAGGTGCCTTGGGTCTGATTTATCCATTTCCTGGCGTATACATTCCAAAGCGAAGACCCTATCCTCTCGTGTCATATAATAGGTTGCCGTTGTGTTGATGTCCGATGTCAAGGCAGTGACAAGCAAACTAGGAGCCTGTCCTGGTTTTTCTGGCAGCTTTAACTCAAAGAAAACACCATGGCTTTTGAATTGAAACCCCTTAAGGGCTGTGGTCGTATCACCGGGTTTTTCGTGGATGGGGATAACTGAAGTATCCAGATACGCAAAGCCTGTTCCAGGTATAGATGCTGATGGTTGTGCGAGTGTATAGCGATATTGTAATGGATCGGCATAAGTGTTGAAGGTAGGACCCGCTTGTGGCTGGTTACGAAATATTCCGCGTTCCAGAGATTTGGCGTGAAACAACGGATGACCCGGCAGAATTTCAATAGCTTTCGACATGATATCCCTGTTCTTTATTTTATGAACAAACTTGTAGCAAGATTACGGATATTCGTCAAATTACAGTCAGTTTAAACGGGTAAAGTTTGGCCGATGACGTTCAAATGCGTCGAGCATGTTGACCACGCCTTGCATCATGTTGCCGGACGGGTGGGTCCAGATGTGATGGTCCGATTCGATAAAGGTTGCCCCCGCCATAACAAACGTAGCGCAATTTTCAGGGTCGAATGGTCCTTCAACCGCCGCTGGATTTTCCGTTTTGGTTGTCCACCAGTTTATCAGCGAGATGAGACTATCGCCCGTAGGGGCGGAGTAAAAGCTGACAAAATCAAGATTAAATTCCAGAGCGGACTTTGCTTCATTGAGTGTGGCGCAACGCATGCCAATGATTGCATCTTCGCCCATTGTTTTACGGGCATGGGTGACTTTGTCGAGCGCTGAGCAAGTGATGCCATCGGCCCCAACATCACGGGCCAGTTCCGGGTTGTCGTGCATCAGAAAAATAAAGCCATTACGTTTACAGGTCGATACATAATTGCGCGCGATGTCAGCAGCGTTTTCAGATGGCAGGTGACGCAGTTCAACAATATGGCGGTTTAGGGCATAAGTTGAAAACCTGTTCGCTCCGTGCAAAGCCTGCCCCAGTTGGAAGTTCTGCTTCTCATGATCGGTGGTTTCCGGGAGGACAATATATAGTCCGCATTCTGGAGCAGATGCTGATGGGGTGGGAACAACAGATTCCTTAGATTCCATTCTTAGGCGACCATTCGCAGCGCTTCGACAATCATATGATCGGCAAATTCCTGGCTGAGAGGTTCTGGTGAACTCATCAGATGATAGAAGAACGCGCCATAAATCATATCAACGGCGAGGGCGGTATCAAGATTGGCGCGGAATTCACCGGCGCTTTTACCTTGTTCCAATATGCTGGCGAGTATTTCTTCGTGCTGGATCATGAATTTTTCAAAGAACAAGGATTGCAGCTCGGCATTGCCCTGTGCTTCGGAATAAATTTCAGCGATGACTTTGCCGCCGCGGCCACGGCAGATACGCGCAAAGCGCTCCAGTTGTTTGACCAGCAAATCTTTCGGGCTGCCGCCAGATACAGATGCGGGCAGAACATTCATCGGACCGGTAATGGCGTCGAGAATAAGTGCCACTTTGTTCGGCCACCAACGGTAGATGGTGGTTTTTCCTACGCCAGCCTTCTTGGCAACGGCTTCAATGGAGACTTCCCGCACAGGAGAATGCAGCAACATTTTATTGGTTGAATCGAGAATGGCCTGCATCGACTTTTCGCTGCGTGGGCGACCATTTATACGCGTTTCGGGTTTTACAGCTGCATTAGCTGATTCGGCTTCCGCTACCTCTGGTTGGTTATCGGGGATGGATAAGGCTGGAACGGCAGACGACATGTGTATCCTTACTCACTTCAATCAAGTTCTGAATTTTTGAAGGCCCATACATAGACCTGAACATGATGAAAGGGCAAGAAAAAGACACGTTAAAAATGTAAAAAAATTAACTTTTTGGCGCTTTTTTTCTATTGACCGCTGAAATTATTAGGAGCTTCGCGGATAACTCGTGCATTCCCGTTGTTTATTTCAAGGATCGCTAATCCACGCTCGGCCAGGCCATCCTGCCGAAAGCGGAAAATACCGTCAATTCCGGCAAATCCGCTTGGGTTCGTGAGTGTATCCCGCCCATAACCGCGTCCGGATTTGGCAAGGACAACGGCCAGAGCCGTCGCGTCATAGGCCAGAGAGGCCAGACGGGGGGGCTGCTGGCCATAGGTTTCAAAATAACGCTGTTCAAATTTTACGCGCAGGCGCGGGGAGGAGGCTGCGTACCACGCACCCTGAAGTTCGGGAATTTTAGCAACGGCGGGTTGATCCCACAGGCCGGTGCCGAGCCGTTTGACGGTGCTGGGCGGCAATCCCTGGGCGGTAAGCTGGGCGGATATTTTTGCGGCTTCAGGGCCAGACGCGGCGATCAACACAGCCTGGGTTGAGGCCGAGATCGTTTTAATCTGATCAGGAGTGAGCCCTGATTTGGCATCATAGCGTAAAATTCCGGCATTGGTCAGACCACGCCGCTGCACATGGCCATAAAAGGTGGATGTGACAGAATCGCCATAAGTGTCCCGTGGGGCAATGACAGCTATATTACGCAAGCCGGAAGAAGCGGCATAATCCAGAATTTGCTCAACCTGAGTTTGGGGGACAAAGCCCATCAGGAATGTCGAGCCCATCGCAGCACTAACATCTGTTGAGAAAGATACGACATTAATTCCTTTTTGCAGGGCGATAGGAGCGACGATTTTTGTGCTATCGGAAAAGAGCGGGCCGATAATGAGATTGGAATTGGCCTGTAAAGCTTTTATGGCGGCCTGATCGGCGCCTTCGCCGGTATCTTGCGGCAGAAGTTCAAAAAGCGAGGTGGCATTCAGATCGAACATCGCCAACTGAGCGGCGTTCAGCATCGCCTGCCCGGTATCTGCGCCACGTCCGGTCAAAGGTAACAGCAGGGCAACTTTGGCTGCTGCGGGGGTAGGCTGGATAAGCGAAGGCGGAAGGGGCGAAGTTTCGGGGGCCGCGGCAACAGGTGCGGTGCTGGCATTATCCGCCGGGGGCTGCGGAACGGCCCAGGGATTGGTTGAGCCACGACCACCCCAGGGACTCGACCCGGTCCCTTCGCAGGCGCTTAAGAGGCAGGTGCTGATAAGAAGGGCGTAACGGACAGCAGAAAGCGGATTGCGTGGCATGGATGGCTCCCTATATATTAACGTCAGTTGAAATTACACAAAATGAACGGTTCATGCCAGTGCCAAGCCCAAGTTTTACAGATATTCAGGATATTTCCCTAAAAGCAGGGCTTTACCTTGTCGCCACGCCGATTGGCAATATGCGCGATATTACGCTGCGTGCGCTGGATGTATTAAAGGCAGTCGATGTAGTTGCCTGCGAAGACACGCGGGTCAGCGGCAAATTTTTGGCGGCGCTGGGGCTGAAAAAGAAACTGATGCCCTATCATGATCACAATGCGTCTGTTCAGCGTCCGCAACTTTTACAAATTATACGGGAAGGGAAATCGGTGGCATTAATCAGTGATGCCGGTATGCCATTGATATCGGATCCAGGTTATAAGCTGGTGAAGGATTGTTTAAGCGACAACATATATGTGACCAGCATGCCGGGTGCCAACGCGCCATTAATGGCAGTCCAGTTGTCCGGATTACCAAGTGATACATTCTCGTTTCTGGGCTTTCTTCCCCAGAAAACCAAAGCACGTCAGGATGTTTTGGAGAAATGGAGATCTGTGCCCTCCACGCTTATTCTGTTTGAAAGTGCTTCCCGTGTTGAAGATTGCTGTGCCGATATTCTGGCAGTCCTGGGGAATCGCCCTGTAACCCTGACCCGTGAATTGACAAAGATGTTTGAAGATATCTGGGTCAGTGATGCGGAAGGTATACTTCAACGGCTGCGAGATCACGGGCCGCCGAAAGGGGAAATCGTTCTGGTTGTTGGCCGCGGCAGCGAAGAACATGTTTCGGAAGAAGGCCTGGATAATTTATTGATAAAGGCCATGAGGTCAACCTCACTGAAAGAGACTGTGGCAGATGTAGCCGCGGCGACAGGGCTGCCCAAAAAGCAAGTTTATAATCGGGCGCTTGAATTGAAGGATAATGCCCCATGAGACTGGCGCGCGATTTCAGTACAAATCATGCGCGCGGTCTTGTGGCTGAAATTTATGCGCTGCTTTTTCTTACTTTAAAGGGTTATCGGCTGCAGGCGTGGCGTTATAAAACCCCTGTAGGTGAGGTTGATTTAATTATGCGGCGGCGGGACACGCTTATTTTTGTTGAAGTGAAATTGCGCCCAAGTCTGGATGGGGGGCTTGAATCCATTACACAGGCGATGCAGGGGCGAATTAGCCGTGCGGCAGGGCATTATTTATCGCGGCAGGGGGATTGGCCCGGGCAGAGCCGTTTTGACGTCATCGCCGTGGCGGGATGGCGGCTAAGGCATCTGGACAATGCCTGGCTTCCGCCTACATAATGGCACATTGATTCGCTTCAAAGGATTTACCATGCAACACCCCTATCAGACCAAACTTGTTCTTTCATTGATGGCTTCGTCGCTGCTGCTGACGGGATGCGGTGCCGTGGGGCTGGCTGCGGGTGCCGGGGCGGCAGTAGGTATTGGCGCGGCCCGCGAAGGCGGGCTGCAGAATTCGATTACTGACGAATCCATTCGCGTAAAAATCAGTGACCTGTGGTTCAAACGCGATGTCGATATGTTCCGCAAATTAAACCTGACGGTTAATCAAGGCCGTGTTCTGGTAACGGGCGTTGTTCAAAAACCGGAAGACAGGGTTGAAGCCATTCGTCTGGCCTGGCAGCCAAAGGGCGTCAAGCAGGTTATCAATGAGGTGCGTGTCGGTGACGCCGCCAGTTTCGGCAGCTATGCGCAGGATACATGGATCGCGGGACAGTTGCGCACACGTCTGACATTTGAAAAATACGTGCAGTCGATAAATTATTCTATCGAAGTTGTCGGGGGTACTGTCTATCTGATGGGGGTCGCCCAGAGCGAAAATGAACTTGATACTGTTATTCGGATCGCCAAGAAAATAAAAGGCGTGAAAGAGGTTGTCAGCTATGTGAAACTGGCCGGGCAGGCAACCTTGCCGGAAAATACCGGTGTGCCTGTGGCTGGAACAGGGCCTGCATCGTCAACCACGCAGACAAGCGGCGCTCCAACCCAGATTACGCCGGATAACAGCTATGGCACCTATCAGCCGCCTGTAACGACTATGCCCGCTGATTCCAGTTACACACCTGCACCACCCCCATCCTCCAGCGGGCCATCATCCATTCAGTCCGAAGTTTTGCCCCCGTAAGCGTGCCGAATGAATGCGGATGATTTTTTAAGCCAGGCCGGCCTTCTGCATGATAAGGATATCCCACTTTTCGATGTGGCGCTGAACCTTGCCCTTCTGCGCCATCCGGGCCGTTCAGGTGATGCGTATATCAACCATCTGAAAAAGATGATATCGCATGTAGCCGAACGTCATGCGGAACTGGTGTCAGCAGGCAGCAAGGATAATCAGGAAACGCGCATCGCCGCGCTGAAGCATGTGATATGCGACCAGTTTGGTTATCTGGGGGATAAGGATAATTATGACGATCTGCGCAATGCGGATATGATTGAAGTCATCGATCGCCGCAAAGGCCTGCCAATTGCCTTGTCGATTCTTGCGATTGAATGCGGCAGGGCGCAGGGATGGGATATTAAGGGCATAAATTTCCCTGGTCATTTTCTGATACGCTTTGATGAGGAAGGGCAACGTATTCTCAGTGACCCGTTTAACCAGTTTCAAATAATGCAGGCAGCTGATTTGCGGCAGTTACTAAAATTATCAGCCGGACCCAAGGCAGAATTATCGACGGAGTTTTATCAGGAGATATCCAATAGAGAGATTCTGCTTCGCCTGCAGAACAACATCAAATTCAGGCAGATTGAGTCCGAAGATTATGCAGGTGCGCTGGTTACAGTAAAGGTCATGAAAAAATTCGCCCCGCGGGAGCCGCGCCTGTTGCTGGATCAAAGCGTTCTTCTGGCGCGCTTAGGGCAGGTAAATGGGGCGATTAAAGCTGTTGAGGAATATCTGGACGCTGATATTTCACCACAGGATCGTTATGATGCCGAAGTTCTGCTGCGGACACTCAGGCTGCGCACGGATTAGACAGAATATGCTCTTTCGGGCTGTGCATGTCTTTGGAAAAATTCCAAAAAAATCCGTGTTTCCCCCTTGCGGCGCGGGCCTTGTCGGGCTAAGTATGAAGGAGTTTCAGGTACTCCCGGCGAATCAGTCGGGCTTCGCCATCATAAAATAACCACCACCCACAGGAGTCCTTCATCATGGCTATTCGTAATTTCCTTTTAATGTCTGTCGCCCTCGTTACCCTGGCAGCTTGTACTTCTGATGAAGATAAAGCCATGGACACATCCATGGGCGGCATGAACGGCAGTCAGCTGGCTGGTTCCGACATGGGAACGGGCGCGCCAGTTAACGGTGTTATTCCCGGCACACAACAGGATCTGGTCGTGAACGTGGGCGACCGTGTTTTCTTCGGCTACGATCAGTCTGACCTGTCGGCCGAAGCCCGTGCAACGCTTGATCGTCAGGTTGCTTGGCTGAAACAATATCCAAACGTACGCATCACCGTTGAAGGTCATGCGGATGAGCGCGGAACACGCGAGTACAACCTGGCGCTCGGTGAGCGTCGTGCCAACTCGGCCAAAAGCTACCTGATGTCCCAGGGCATCGACAGCAGCCGTATTGAAACCATCAGCTACGGTAAAGAGCGTCCAGCTGTGCCGGAAGCTTCCCCATCGGGTTGGGCACAGAACCGCCGTGCCGTAACGGTTGTCAACTAATTGAGAATTGTGGAGACGTTGATGAAAGTAACGAAATCACGTAGTCCACGTTCATTTACACAGGCCGCACTTGCGGCCTGTGCCTTCACGGCCCTGATGATTTCAGTTGTGCCGGTGAATGCGCAATCGCAGGACGCATCGCGCCTGGCTCGCATTGAAGCGCAAATGGATACGCTGTCCCGCGCGGTGTTTAAAGGTCAGATGCCGCCGGCTGGCTCGGTTACGCCATTATCAGGGGGGGCTTCAGCCGATTATCAGGCGGATGTTGAGGCACGTTTGTCCGATATGGAGAAACAGGTACGTGATCTGACTGGCAAGGTTGAAGAGCTGAGCTTTCAGAATGCGCAGTTAAAAACACAACTGGAAAAGGCGCTGGCAGATATTGAACTGCGCTTTCAGGGCAATGCTGTTCCGGGCGCGGCGCCGATGTCGGGTGCGGGCGTGACGCAATCGGGTACTTTGGCTCCGCAGGATATGGGTGGGCCTGTAACGCAAATGGATGATGACCCTCCATCTGGAATGCCAGTTGCCGGTGCGGCTCCTGCACCAGCTGCGACAACAACTCCGCCCCGCGATGTGAATGCGCCAGCCGATCCTAACTCACCTTCGGTCAATAATCTGGGGACGCTTAATCAGGCTCCCGGCGGGGCAGCTATTCCGCCACAGGGCAATAGCGATGCCACCACGCAGTATGAAACCGCTTTTTCGCAGCTGAAAAGCGGGAACTATGTTGCTGCCCGGACGGGGTTTGAGGCTTTTCTGAAGGCTAACCCTGATCATCCCCTTGCAGCGAACGCAACTTACTGGCTGGGTGAATGCTATTACGGTCAAGGCCAATATGAAAAGGCAACGCGCATTTTTGCCGAAAGCTATAAAAAATACCCCCAAGGGCCGAAGGTTGCCGACAGCCTGTTAAAGATGGGCATGTCACTTGGTGCATCCGGCAAAAAGAAAGAGGGATGTGTCACGCTTCAGCAATTGCGTAAGGAGTTCCCGTCAGGTCAGGGTGTAACATTACGCCGGGCTGATCAGGAAATGACAAAACTTGGTTGCAACGGCTAATCCTGTTTCTTCTGCTGATTTTTCTGCCTTAATGGAGGGGCTGAACCTCGCTTTGCCTGCTGGTTCAAATATTGCCATCGCTGTTTCCGGCGGGGGGGATAGTATGGCTTTGACCGTATTGCTTCAGGAATGGTGCGTGGCAAATCAGCATAAGTTATATGCCATAACAGTTGATCATGGGTTACGACCCGAAGCCAAAGGCGAGGCGGCTCAGGTAAAAAAATGGCTGACGCCGCTGGGGGTACATCATCAGACATTAGTGTGGGAAGGGGTTAAACCAAAAAGCCGAATTCAGGAAATGGCGCGGGCTGCCCGCTACGGCCTTATGGCTGAATTTTGTAAAAAGAGGAAAATTGCGCACTTATTTGTAGCGCATAACGCCAACGACCAGGCGGAGACAGTTCTGTTTCGTCTGGCAAAGGGAAGCGGTCTTGACGGCTTGGCGGGCATGTCGTCCATCTCTTCATATGATAAAAATCTTACCCTTGTACGCCCGCTTCTTAATGTAAGGCATGAGGCGTTATTGGCGACGCTGGTTGGCCGCAAAATGAGCTGGATTGAAGATCCAAGTAATCAAAATATTCGATACGCAAGGTCTCGTATCAGAAATTCATTTGATGTTTTGGAAAAAGAGGGGCTAGGAATTGATCGTCTTAATTCCTTAGCGAATAGATTTGCAAGAATGTCGGAAGCTATTGACCAAACGGTTGAAAAAGAATATAAAAATACATGTGTTATTTTGGATACAGAGCGTATCGAAATAAAATTTTTTGAGTTTATTAAGTTGCCAGAAGAGATATGTATCCGCATTTTGAAGAAGGTCATCGCCCAGATTAATCCGACAGCGTTGCTTAAAGTAAGGCTTGAGGAAATCGAACGTCTTGCGGTACGTGTTCATAAATTTGACACATTTAAAGGAGCGACGCTTGGCGGCTGTATTTTTCGTAAGAAAAAAAATACTCTTCTGGTCGAACGGGAAGTTTAATCATTAAAGGGGCGGCGGCTATCGGCTTGTTCAGGTGTTAATGTTTTCAGCGTCAGCGCATGAATCACGCCTGAGCGAAGATCGTCATCAAGTATCTGGTAAATTAGTCTTTGCCGTTCGATGGCGGTTTTTCCGGTAAAATGGGATGAGACAATTGTAACGGCAAAATGACTTCCACCCTCACGGTAGCCGGCATGGCCGCGATGACTTTCGCTAAAGTCTTCAACTTTAAGAAAAAGAGGTGCTAGCGCATCCTCTAACAGCTTGATTATTTTGTCCCGTACTGGCATTTCTTTTGACCCGCTTCCTTTTTTCATTTTATCATAAAAGAGATGCCAAAGATATTTTTACGTCCGAATTCACCTGAATTTGCCGATAAGGGGGATGAAATCCCGCGGTCGCGGCATCGTATCTGTGATATGCCGGATTGCTGCAATGCGGGGGAATACCGGGCGCCGAAGGACCGCTCTCTTGATACATATTACTGGTTCTGCTTCGATCATGTGCAGGAATATAATAAAGCCTGGAATTATTTTTCCGGCATGTCCAGCGCGGAGATGGAAGATTATATAAATTCCAGTACGGTATGGGATCGCCCGACCCGCCGATATGATTCCATGGCCAAAGCCAGCGAGACGCTCTACCGCAAAGCCTATCAGACCTATAATTTTACCGAGGAAGAACCCCCGAAAGAACGGGCATTTAATAATCCGTCCCGCCAGACCCCGGAATTCGAGGCATTGGCCCTGATGGGACTGGAGCCACCCGTAACTTTGGATGACATTAAAGCCAGGTACAAGATTCTTGCCAAGAAATATCACCCGGACCATAATAAGAATGATCCGGAAGGCGAAGAGTTGTTGAAGAAAATCAATATGGCCTATACCATTCTGAAAATGGCCTATCAAAAGTTTGAAACACTGCCGGAGAGAGAATAATCATGGCTGAGCTGAAACAGGAACCTATGGCGCTCGCCTTTGATGTGACGACACTGACGCCCAATAACCCTCGTCATATTTCTATTCCTGACAAGATGTTCAATGTCAAAAAGACATTTGGTCTTGATATCGATTGGGAAGTTCCCGGTTATTCCCATGATATGCCAAATGTGCCTTTACGCGACGATGCCTATCAGTTTGATCACGACACAACGCTGGCGTTACTGGCCGGGTTTGCCTTCAATCGTCGGGTAATGATTCAGGGGTTTCATGGAACCGGGAAATCGACTCATATCGAACAAGTGGCATCACGTTTGAACTGGCCATGCGTCCGTATCAACCTGGATAGCCATGTCAGCCGTATCGACCTTTTGGGGAAGGACATGATTGTCCTGAAGGAGGGCAAGCAGATCACCGAATGGAAAGAGGGATTATTGCCTTGGGCCATTCAGAACCCGGTTGCACTTGTATTCGATGAATATGATGCCGGGCGCCCGGATGTCATGTTTGTTATCCAGCGTGTGCTGGAGGCCGAAGGACGCTTGACGCTTCTCGACCAGAATCAGGTTATCCGCCCGCATCCGGCCTTCCGTTTATTTGCCACGGCCAATACGGTTGGGCTTGGGGATACCACAGGATTGTATCATGGTACACATCAGCTTAATCAGGGGCAATTGGACCGCTGGAATATCGTCACGGTGCTGAATTATCTGCCGCATGACGATGAGGTAAGTATTGTGAAAGCCAAAGTTGCTGGTGTTGAAGAGAAAGATGTGCAGGCGATGGTTAAGATGGCTTCGTTAACCCGCGAAGGATTCAGAAATGGTGATTTGTCGACGCTGATGTCGCCGCGTACCGTTATCAGCTGGGCTGATAACACGAAAATATTCCATGACCGCGAGCTGGCCTTCAAACTCAGCTTCATGAATAAATGCGATGAGCTGGAACGTCCTATCCTGGCTGAATATTATCAGCGCTGCTTTGGGGTTGAATTACCCCTGTAATCGCTGGATAGCCACGAGCGGCAGGGTAATAGCCACCGTCGTGCCGACTCCAACCGTTGACGCTATCTCAAGGCCCCCGCCATGAAGTTCGGCCAGTTCTTTGGTGATGGCCAGACCCAGACCTGACCCTTCGTGGTTGCGGGTGAAATGGTTTGCCGCCTGTTCAAACGGTTTTGTCACATAGCGCAACTTGGATGCGGGGATGCCGATACCGGTATCAACGACACGAATAGTAACCAGATTGTCAGCGGCATCACAGGTTATGCGAACTTCGCCGCCCGGCTCAGTGAATTTAACCGAGTTGGACAGCAGATTCAAAACCATCTGCATGATGGCGCGCCGGTCGCCGGTCATGTGCAGATCGGCATCGTCGGGTATGGTCGAATAGACTTTGACCTGCGCGTCGAGGGCGCGGCCTTCTATCATGTGTATGGCCAGCCGCAGAACCTTGGACAGGTTGAATTCTTCAACATCCAGCGTGTATTTGCCGGCCTCGATTTTCGACATATCGAGAATATCGGTAATCAGATCCAGCAGATGTTCGCCGCTTTCGCGGATACCGCTGATATATTCCAGATATTTTTCGGTGCCGATGGGGCCCAGCATCTGGCGGCCGATCATTTCCGAGAAGCCGATAATAGCATTTAACGGGGTTCGCAATTCATGACTCATATTCGCCAGGAACTGGGATTTGGCGGCATAGGCGCGTTCGGCTTCGGCAACTGCGTCTTTCAGTTCACGTTCGTGCTGGGTACGCTCGGTAATGTCCTGCATGATACCGAACAAAGCAGATACATCGCCTTCGTTGTCCATCTCGCAGCGCCCCTGCAGAAGTATAAAGCGTGCCGATCCGTCAGGGCGAATGATACGGAATTCCATTTCATAGTTTTTACGTTCAATCATCGCACGCTGAAATGCCTGCGCCATGCGGCCACGGTCACGGCGATGCATCAGGGCATTGACGCTATCAATGGTTGGGATGAAGTCATCGGCGCTCACGCCGAAAATGCGATAAATCTCCGATGAGAATTCAAGTTCCTGTTCACCGATACGCCATGTCCAATGTCCCATGCGGCCAATGGATTGCGCTTCGGAGAGTTGCTGCTCATGCCGGAGCAGCGCAAGTTCATTCCGCTTGGTTTCGGTTAAATCACGTCCCACCAGCATTAAGTGGCCATGCTGAAGTTTCAGGTGGCAATCCAGCCAGTGTTGCTTGCCTGTGGGACTAACGATCCGGCACTCAAAATTAATAATGTGGTCGAGGGCGGAGTAATCATCCTGGGAGAGGTTTTTGAATACGGCCTGCGTATAAGAGCGGTCTTCGGGGTGGACGAAGTCAAGGAACGGTTTTCCTTCGAGCATTGCCTGATCGCATTCAAAAACCTTGTAAAAGACCCCATTCGCCTGCTGGATTTTTCCCCTTGCCGTCAGGAGAACCATAAAATCGTTGCCCATTTCAACAAAGCTTTGCAGGAATCTATCCCACGACACCTGCTTGGTGGCAGGGGCAGAGGGGGCCGACAAAGGGGGCGGAGGCACCAGGCATTGCGCGACGTCTTCGGCTGCGGCCGCCGGAGTCGTCATACCGGATGCGACAAGAAAATCGCGACCGTCAGGGAGGCTGACGCGATCAAAACGCAGGGAAATTGATTTTGCTTTCTTTCCTGCAAGAGGAATAACATCATGATCGCCGGATATAATGGACGCCGTCCAGGCATCCGTGTCGTCATTCTGGTTCCGGCCAAATCCCAGACCTGGCCTGTCATGCAGTGCATCTTCGGGAGAAACGAAATCCAGAATTTCCCGCAGAGAGCGCCCCTGAACATTCGCCATTTTAACACCCAGTAATTTTGCTATCTGGGCAGAGGCAAATACGATGCGGCCATCCTGTCCGACGACCAGCCGGGAAATTTCCGGCAATTGCGCAGGGAGCTTCTTGCGCGCAACAGTAGATCGGCGCGTTCCGGTCGGGGTGGAGCGGGTTGTTTTTTTAGTGACAGACTTGGATGGCATAGGACGAATATCCAGAACGAATCATATCATCAAATATACATATAAAATCGTAACCCTGCCAGAAAAAACCCGGCCTTCAAGCCGGGTTTTTCAGGAATTTATCAATATCAATATTTCACGCTGCACCCGTATGGGTTTGTCTGGCTGTCGGCGACCGGTTTTCCTTCGTGCAGTGAGGTCAACGCATCACGCACATAGTTTTTGGCACCAGGAATATCGTTTTTATCGGTGTTTGGCTTATCGTCGATAGCGCCGGCGTAAACCAATAGGCCTGCCTTATCGATGATAAACATATGTGGCGTGGTTTTTGCCCCGTATTTATGGCCGATAGCACCTTTTTCATCCAGAATAATGCGGCTTGGGACAGCGTTTTCCTTGGCGGCAATTTCATTGGCCTGGGTAGCGGTTACATGGCCTTCCTTACCCGGTGCGGATGAAATAATCGATATCCATTCAACCCCATTGCCCGTCGCCATTTTTTGCAGGGATTGCATATTACCTGAATCGTAATGCTTGCGCACATAAGGGCACTCGTGGTTGGTCCATTCCAGAACGACTGTTTTGCCATTCATATCTTTCAGAGAAAATGGCTTGCCTTGCGTATCCGTAGTTTTAAATTCCGGGGCGGGCTGGCCGATAACCGGGGCGCTTACGGATGTATCTGCGGCCATGGCCGGGAATGTGCCCAGGCACAGCGCCAGGCATAAAGATTTTAAAGCAAGATGTTTCATGAGTGACTCCTGTAAAATTTATTCCTGTGGCAGTCCGGCAACGGCTTCGGCCAGAATCCCGTGAGTGAGCAATTGCGGCAACACCAGAGGTTCAGGTCTCTTTCCGGTCGCCGGATCGCGCGGACCAACATAGATATAGAGGGGAACACCGCTGCGTCCATAGCGATGCAGAAAATCTGTAATTTCCGGATTACGGTTTGTCCAGTCACCAACAAGAACCTGTATTTTCTTTTCTTTGAACAGGGCAATCGTATCCGCATCCGCCAGCGCAACGCGTTCATTTACCTTACAGGTAATACACCAGGCGGCGGTCATATCGACAAAGAGAGGATTGTCGCCTTCCATAGCCGTATCAAAAGAATTTTTGGTAAAGGCAATATGCGGGAAATTAAGCGAACTGGCATTCTCACCAGATGGTGGCGTGGTATAGGCGCTGCCGACCAGAATAACCAGCGTTGCAAAAATGGATAAATAAGCAAGAAATTTAACCGCAACATAGGCCAGACGGTTTTGTGGCGATAGATGGCTGACCCAGAAATAAAACCCAATAAAAACCAAACCAGTCAGGGCAAAGAAGAGACTATGCTCAGATGTATCCTGCTGTGTGTAAACCCATATCAGCCAGACAACCGAGGCATAAAGCGGGAACGCCATGAACTGACGGAAGGTTTCCATCCACGCGCCTGGCCGGGGAAGAAGGCCACGCAAGGATGGCACCAGGCAGAGCAGGAGAAAAGGAAAAGCCAGCCCAAAACCCAGAGCCGCAAAAATTATAAGTGCGATCTGCGGGGGCTGGGTCAGGGCAAACCCCATCGCCGTTCCCATAAAGGGGGCGGTACAGGGTGTTGCCACGATGGTTGCCAGCATCCCGGTAAAAAACGTACCCGCATATCCATGCTGCGAGGCCAGTTTGCTTCCTATATTAGTCAGCATATGGCCTTTAAAATCAAAGATACCCGAAAGGTTCAGTCCCATAATAAAGAAGAGATAAGCCAGCGCCAGGACGACCACAGGATTTTGCAGATGGAACCCCCAGCCAATATTCTCGCCGGTTAATTGCAACGCAATCAAAATGCCGGCGATGGCAAGAAAACATACAAGTATGCCAGCAGTATAGGAAATGCCGTAGATGGCGGCGTGTCTTTGTTCTTTTGCCGACATTTTAATGAGACTCAGCGCCTTCATCGATAAAACAGGAAATACGCAGGGCATCAGATTGAGAATAAGGCCGCCGAGAAAGGCAAGTGCCAAGGCTTGCGCAATCGATATATCCTTTGACGCAGATGGTTCAGATGTGGATGCGCGATTGTTTAACTGCGCGCCGGATAGGGGAATATCGATGTTGAATGATTTACGGATGCCTGAGTCGGTCGTATAGGCAAGAACGCCATTTATAGAGCTTAGACCCGACAGCGGTCGCGTGTCGCGCATAATAGTGATTTTCAGCTGATCGCCTTCGATGCCTATTTTTTGCGGTGACGCATAGAGCATAATTCCCCAGTCTTCAGGGAAAAAGTAAAATTCTTTGGCATTATTGAATTCATTCAGTTGAACTGAATCGGTCTTAAAAGATAAGACAAGATTTTGATCCTGTTCCTCAACCATACCCTGCCAGGCGGTATCTTCCGGCATGAGAGCGCGCGCGGTTTTGAAAAGTTCAGGATTGGTGGGCACGGCATCGCCGCTGCGCGAAACGGGGAGGTCCATCGTGATGTGTGTAGTTTCCGGGACGCAAATATCGGCGCAGACGAGCCAGGTGAGTTCAGCGTTTAGCTGGACGCGGTCAGATTTTATATCGGCAGGTATGTCGAGACTGGTCAGTAATGTAACCTGATGGCTATAACCGTAATTAACCAGCGGGCCAACAGGGATGGGCTCTGGTGTCGGGAAATCGATTGCGCGGGCTGACCAGCCCTCCGGCAATGTCCATTTGATATTCAGGGCTTCACCAGAATCGCCCGGGTTTTTCCAGTAGGTGTGCCATCCCTGGGCAATGGTTTCTTCAACAGCAATTGTCAACGGTTTGCCGGGCGTGACCGACTGGAATTCCGGGAGCAGGCGGATGGATACGTATTGCGGTTTTCCGTCCTTTACCGTCTCAGCCTGGGTATTTCCTCCGGCAAAAAACAATGTTGCAAGGAAGGGAAGGGTGAGGAGGCGTGATAATTTCATCGGAAAAACCTTTTATTTCTGTAATATACTTATTATAGACGGGGGATGTAACTTGTCCATCCTTGCGCGCCATAGTTTTCTACCATAAACTTTACCGAGATTCTTTACCCATCCAGCAGGTAACTATGACAGCAGCCAGTAATCCCATTTTATGGACCCCGTCACCCCATCGCCGCGAGAAGTCGCATTTAATGCAATTCGCCAAACGGAATAACTTCCCCGGCGACGTAGATTATCAGACCTTGCATGAATGGTCTGTCAGCAATATCGGTGAGTTCTGGTCGAGATTTTGGGATTATGCCGGGGTTATTGGCGAAAAGGGGAGTATTGACCTGACCAATGGCGATAAAATGCCAGGGGCGCAATTCTTCCCCGAGGCCAGACTTAACTGGGCCGAAAACCTGTTGAAGCGTCGTGACGATGCCGTTGCCATCATCTTCCGTGATGAAAAGGCCCGCGAGCGCCAGATTACATTCAAGGAACTGGCTGAGCAGGTTTCGCGTCTTCAGCAAGCACTGAAAGCTGCCGGAGTTACTAAAGGCGACCGCGTTGCGGGTTATATGCCGAATATGCCGGAAACACTTATCGGGGCATTGGCTACGGCCTCCATCGGTGCGATCTGGTCGTCGGCCTCGCCGGATTTTGGCGTACAGGGTGTAGTGGACCGTTTTGGCCAGATCGACGCCAAGGTCATGATCACGGTGGATGGTTACTTCTATAATGGCAAAATTATCGACCAGCTGCCGAAGCTGGCCGAGATATTGCCGCGTCTGCCGACCATCAAGCAGACGATTGTCGTGCCGTTTGCGAATGATGCGCCGAACCTGAAGGACGTGCCGAACGGCGTGACCCTGTCGGACGCCACGAAGAACTTCGCGGGAACGCCCCCGGTATTTGAGCGTGTGCCGTTCAACCATCCGCTGTTCATTATGTTCTCATCCGGGACCACGGGTGTGCCGAAATGTATCGTGCACGGTCACGGTGGCACGTTGCTCCAGCATATGAAGGAGCATCAGCTGCAATGCGATGTGCATAGCGGCGACAAGGTGTTCTATTTCACCACTTGCGGCTGGATGATGTGGAACTGGCAGATATCGGCGCTGGCTACGGGCGCGACACTGATGCTCTATGACGGGTCGCCGTTCTATCCCGATAACTATGTGCTGTGGGAGTACACCACCAAGCATGAATGCATGCTGTTCGGCACGGGCGCCAAGTATATCGATGCGCTGAAGGCCAATGGTTGCAATGTCAGCGAGAAGTTTGACATGCCGCACCTGAAGGTCATTACGTCGACGGGATCGCCGCTGGTGCATGAGAGTTTCGATTACGTGTACAACACCATCAAGAAGGATGTGCATCTGGCGTCCATCTCGGGCGGGACCGATATCGTGTCCTGCTTTGTGATTGGCAATCCGATATCGCCGGTCTATCGCGGGGAGATTCAGGGGGCCGGGCTTGGCTATGCCATCGAAGCGTTTGATGACAGCGGGAAGCCTATTCCTGCCGGGGCGGGGAGTGGGGAACTGGTCTGCACCAAGCCGTTTCCGTGCATGCCCGTGGGTTTCTGGAATGACGATGACGGCAGCAAATACCACAAGGCGTATTTCGACCGTTATCAGAATATCTGGTGTCACGGCGACTGGATCGAGC
>CAMLMM010000007.1 GCA_946481105.1 uncultured Alphaproteobacteria bacterium | reverse complement strand
GGTTTCGCGTAAAGCGGATGACCACGCCGCAGAAACAAGCCATTTCCATGATCCTTTAGAACTGGTCCTCGCGCCCAGAAGGGCTGGTTTTCAACAAAATTTAGACCCGGATTGCTTTGGCATGGAACAAAAATACCGGAAGGTAATCCCTGGGGTTGAATGCCTTCTTTCGCGGCGAAGAAGCGACTAAATATATAGCCGCCCGGAAGGGATGGCGGTAAATGGTCATGCACCACTATATCCGCAAAAGGCGTTTTTTCTTCCCACTGCCTGTTCGTATTATTAAGATAAACGAAGTGAAAATCTCCAGGACCAGTTTCGTCACCAGGTGCGAAATAAAGTGCAATCAAACGCTCACCATCCGGTGCATTTATGGGATCATGGATTGATCGCTGTTCCAGCTCAATTAGCTGGTCTTCCTGGCAGGAAGTGCGGATCAAATTTTTAAAATTATAAGTGCTTATCCCCACCCCACCTTGCTGCCAGACTTTTTCAGCGAAGTTGCCGGGGCATAGTGTCAAATAGGCAAATCGGTTCGGATTGGCGGCCTGGGTGAAAACAGTAATGGGTTGATAGCCGATAGCAAATTGATAGCAGTTTACGCCATAAAGGAAGTGGCGTCGTAAGGGTGGAATCTCGGAAAATTTGGGTTCACCATTTATCATTGGACTTTATTACCATAATATTATAAGGTCATGCAAATTATTTTGATGGGACGTCATGGATATTACCGGAAAAGAACAGTTTCCTGCCTATTTTAACGGCATGTCGTATGACGATGTCATGGTGCGTCTGACACGTGGGTTGCCGACGGATTTGTATTACAAGGCACGCATAATCTCTGCCAGTAACTCCGGCCAAGTCTTTATGCTGCGCTTTATCGGCGAATCAAATGGCACTGTTCCTGTCTATTTTACACAGGTTTTTGATCTGTCCCGTGGGGTTACGCGTCAAGGTGACATGACAATTGACAAGGATATACAGCAACGCCATGTAGGAACGTTTTTGTCGTATAATGCCTTGTTGCTGCGACAGGACATGGGTTTTACGCATACGGAATTCACGACTGATCTTATGGGGGGATTTGCATGGCCCCGCATGGGATCCCTGGTGAACACCCATTACCCTGAATGGGGTAAGGCGCTGCCGTTTATATGCGGGGAACTGAATTACTTGTGTGACAGGTTCGGGATTGCGGCACCGGCATGCAATGCTGATGATCCGTGTGCACTTTGGGATGTGGCCGATATTCCGGTGAAGGGCATCCTTGATGCCACAGGGTACTTTAACCGCGCAGCGTCCACGGACTTTGTGCCACAGGATGTCTATGAAGACCGTTTGATGCGGCGGGCGGTCATGATGTGTGCGGCCTATGGCACCGACCCCACCAGCATCAGGTTGGGCCAATTGGTGTTGTATGAGAAAAAAATTCCCTCACGGTACCAATTGCAAGGCGATGACGACCTGACGCAACGCCAATGGGCGCGCATCAATAGCTATATGGCAGTAAAGGGTTATCCGGGATTAGGCCCGGCTTAAGCCGCAATCTTGCGGGCGCGGGCGGTGAGTTTTTCAACCTTGTCCGCCATCGTGGCAATTATATTCGTGATGTTCTGTTCGTCCTGCGGGGTGAGTCCCTGATAGGTGACATATTTTTCGGCTGACGCCTGGGCTTCGTTCTGCTGGGCTTTGGCAAGTTTATCATGCAGATCGAATACTTCATCGGCCAGAACCAGCGATGTCAGCATCATGGATTGTGCCTTGTTGGCGGCATTCCCACCATTCATTTCACGCATGCGCTGGTCGACATATTTGCCCAGTTGCTGTACGCGCTGTTCCTGCCCATCATCACAGGCAATGCTGTAACTGCGACCATCAATCATCAGGTTGACTTCAGACATATCTCTCTCCCTATTTTCCCTGTCCAATCAGACGTTGGACTTTATCGATGGTTGAATCGAGTTTCTTGGCAAGGATCAAGGCATTCTGATCGTTGGCGATTTTACTTTTGGCCGGACCTGTCCAGCCGCCGAATAGGTCGTCCTGTGGTGCAGCCTTGGCTGATGGCGGTGTTGTTGGCTGCGGGCGAATCTTGACGGGTTGCGGATGGGGGGCTGCCGCCTGTGGCTGTGCAGCTTGTGCCATCAATTGGGCTTCCAGTTGCTGGATATGCGTATCGGCCTGCTGGCGATTGACTTGCATCTGCGCATGCAGGCGGTCAATTTCAAGACGGGCATCCATCAGGGAACGGTCGGCGAATTCAAGCTGGTTACGCAGCTCGGCGGCTTCCTGCTCACGGGCGGTGACGGCTTCGTCCAGTTGATCGATAGCCAGATTTAAATACTCAAGATAGCTATATAAATTTTCTACAGACATACGCGTGCGCCCTTTTCCCGGGGTTTATATAAGAAAAGTAACAAATACGCGAATCATGGGTCAATGCCCGTGTGCGAGTTATACCCAGAACTCTGCGGTTTTTATGGGTTTTTACAGGATGTGTTGAAAGGTTGGAAACACTGAATCCGGTGCAGATACATCCCGCAGGTTGTTCGAATCTATATGTTGGGTCGCCGATAAACCGGCCGTTGAACGCACAAAGCACAGCTGGCCATTTTTGTGTGCCAGAAATAATTCACTATGACCATGGCTGATTCCCGCGGGTCCGGTGATGGTCACAAAAGAATGAGATAAGGATTGATTGCTCATAATAACTCCCTGAATTTTCCCATAATCTATGCAAGTCATTTTGTTTTGTCAAGAAAGGCCGTCAGGGGAAAACTCCTCTCGCAAATACGGACAAATTGGCTATAAAGACTGCATCATTTGACCAGCTACAAGGATATAAACATGACTGCGCATAACGCCGCAACCCAGACCAGCTCCGCCACATCCCCTGATATGCGCCAGATGGCAAATGCCATACGTTTTCTGGCGACGGATGCGGTAGACAAGGCAAATTCCGGTCATCCCGGCATGCCGATGGGCATGGCCGATGTCGCAACTGTCTTGTACAGCAAATTCCTGAAATTCGATCCGGCCAATCCGACCTGGGCCGACCGCGACCGTTTTATCCTGTCGGGCGGGCATGGGTCGATGCTGCTCTATGCGCTGTCCTACCTGACCGGCTACGAAAAAATGACAATCGAGCAGATCAAGAATTTCCGTCAACTGCATTCCATCACGCCGGGCCACCCGGAAATTATGGTCGAGGCTGGTGTTGAAATGACGACCGGGCCGCTGGGGCAGGGGATTGCCAATGCGGTCGGCTTTGCCCTTGCCGAACGTATGCTGAATGCCCGTTTCGGCAATGACTTGGTGAATCATAAAACCTATGTCATGTGCGGCGATGGCGACCTGATGGAAGGAATCAGCCACGAAGCCTGTTCACTCGCAGGTCACCTGAAGCTCGGCAATCTGATTGTCATGTATGACGATAACGATATCTCGATCGACGGGCCGACCTCGCTCTCGTTTACCGAAGACACGCTGAAACGGTTTGACGCCTATGGCTGGGCGACATCGCGCATTGACGGGCACGATATGGCCGCGGTTGAAAAGGCGTTGGCCGCTGCGCAGAATTCCGACCGCCCGGTGCTGATTGCCTGCAAAACCAAAATCGGATTCGGGTCACCGAACAAGCAGGGCACATCCGGTGTCCACGGTTCCCCGCTCGGCGCGGACGAAACCGCTGCCACCCGCAAACATTTGTCCTGGGCGCATGAGCCGTTCACGGTGCCGTCCGATATTCTGCACGCCTGGCGCAGTGTCGGCACACGCGGCCAGAGCGAAAGTTTCGCCTGGACAAAACGCCTGAATGCATCGGCGCAGAAAGCTGAATTTGAAAAGGCGCTGGCCCCGAACGTGAATGATGTTGTGACCGCTGCGCTGGGGGATGTAAAAAAATCTATTCTGTCCGACAAGCCGAAACTGGCGACACGCGCCTCGTCGGGTAAAGTTCTGGAAGCGCTCGTGCCGAAACTGCCGCAGCTCGTGGGTGGGTCGGCTGATTTGACTCCCTCGAACAATACTAAAACCAAAGGGCCAGAGGTTGTCACCGCCGCCAATGGTTACAAGGGCCAGTACATTCATTACGGCGTACGCGAATTTGCGATGTGCACCGTGATGTCGGGCATGGCTATTCATGGCGGCGTAATTCCGTATGGTGGGACGTTTCTGTCTTTCGCTGATTACTGCCGCCCGTCCATTCGTCTGGCCGCGCTGATGAAACAACGTGTTATCTATGTAATGACGCATGACTCGATTGGTCTGGGCGAAGACGGCCCGACGCACCAGCCCGTGGAACATGTTGCCTCGCTCCGTGCCATTCCAAACCTGACGGTGCTACGCCCGTGCGACACGATTGAAACGGCGGAGTCGTGGGAGCTTGCGCTCGCCAACGTTACCGGTCCGACCATGCTGGTGCTGACACGCCAGAACCTGCCGACACTGCGCAACGATGCGGACGCCAATAAATCGGCGCGTGGTGCATATATTCTTTCTGCCGCGTCCGCCACGCCAAAAGCGGTGATTCTGGCGACAGGGTCTGAAGTCTATCTGGCGATGGAGGCACAGAAAAATCTCGAAGCCAAAGGGATTCCTACACAGGTTGTGTCTGTGCCGTCGTTTGAGTTATTCGCTAAACAGGACGCAGCCTACCGCGCCAGCGTGCTGGGTGCGCAAGGTTGTGTGCGTGTGGGTATCGAAGCGGCGATACGTCAGGGCTGGGACGCGCTGATCGGTCAGGACGGCATCTTTATCGGCATGACCGGTTTCGGTGAATCCGCCCCGGCTGAAGTGCTGTATAAACATTTCGGGATTACGGCTGATGCGGTGGTTGAAGCTGTCACCAAAAAAGTTTAAATAATATCATCGTTTCAAAAGGAGAAACTTATGACTGTAAAAGTAGGGATTAATGGATTTGGCCGTATCGGGCGCCTCGTGGCACGCGCTTTGTTTGAATCGGGCCGCACGGATATTGAACTGGTTGCGATTAATGACCTGACGGATACAAAGACCAATGCGCATCTGCTGAAATATGACTCGGTACATGGCCGTTCGGCTTTTGATGTTGGTTATGAAGGCAATACGCTGATCGTAAACGGCAAGAAAATCGCCGTACACCAGCAGCGTGATCCAGCGGCGATCGACTGGAAATCAAACGGCGTTGATATCGTTCTGGAATGTTCCGGTATTTTCACCGACAAGGAAAAGGCGTCCGCCCACCTGAAAGGCGGCGCGAAAAAAGTGCTGATTTCGGCCCCGGCGACGGACGAAGACCTGACCGTTGTGTATGGTGTGAACTCAAATAAACTGACCAAGGACCACATTATTGTGTCCAATGCGTCCTGCACCACCAACTGCCTGGCGCCGGTTGCCTATGCAATTCATAAAGCGGTCGGGATCGAACTGGGTTACATGACCACGATCCATTCTTATACCGGTGACCAGAAAATCGTCGATACGGCGCATAAAGACCTGCACCGCGCCCGCGCTGCCGCGCTCAGCATGATCCCGACGACAACCGGTGCCGCCAAGGCTGTGGGCAAGGTATTGCCGGAATTGAAAGGCAAGCTGGACGGTGTATCGGTGCGCGTACCAACCCCGAACGTCTCGGTTGTCGATTTCAAATTCGTGCCGAAGAAGGAAACCACCGCTGAAGAAATCAACAATGCGATCAAGGCCGCCGCTGATGGTGAACTGAAAGGCATCCTTGGTTATTATGACGAAGAACTGGTCTCGACCGATTTCAACCACGACCCACGCTCGTCCATCTTCTCGCTCGAAGGCACCAAAGTGCTGGAAGGTAAAATGGTTCGCGTCATGTCATGGTATGACAATGAATGGGGCTTCTCGAACCGTATGCTCGACACCGCTGTGCTGATGCATAAAGTGGGCTACTAAAATAAATTATAGAATTGAAAACCACCCTGCGGGGTGGTTTTTTTGTATCAGCGTGGCGCAATTTGTGAAATATGTCCGGGTACAGGGACGTCACGCTGATCCACTGTGCGCAAAATTCGCACCATTTCACTTGTAGATAAACCGATATAGAGAGGAAGTCCGGCAGGTTCATATGTGCTGCTTGATCCCGGCCATAATAGTGGTGCCGGGAAGGAAACATGTCTTACATAAGCGCGTATATCCCATTTTCCAGGAATTTCTTGTGTGGCGCAGAGGCGTGATTCAGGTGGCTCATAAGGGTCGAGGTCATCCGGGTCTTGAGCGGCCCAGAGCAACTTATGATCCTCTGCCTTTAATGGTATTCCGACGATTTGTTTAAAACAACGTACCAATGCGTTCATAATCCCCTGCCTGTATTTTGTCATATTATTAAATGCTTTTATATGGCGCAAGGCATTTCTTGACTTTTTCGCCCATGCGGCGTTAATCTTTTGGGCCTATAATTATATTATAGAAAAGGTTTTTTGCGTGCCAAATCATGCGTTGAAATCGGCGTTAAACCAAGCCAGCGCCAACCGGATCCAGCAAATTGGCTTGGTTCTGGACCATCTGGTTGATGCGCTAGGTGGCGACCCGTCATCTCCGCTGCGCCGGGCGCAAATCCTTGTCGATATTGATGAAAATCCAGATACGACGCAGACTGAAATCATCGACAGATTGCCCGGGGTTAATAAATCAACTCTGAATAGGGAAATTGACTGGCTCTATGACCATGGCTGTATTCTGCGTCAGGCGGGGCGGGAAGACGGGCGTGTCATTCACATGACGACATGTGGCTATTCCAAGAAAAACCTAAGTTTGGCTTTGGATTATTTTGGAAATACGCATAAAAACTTGCAAATCTTTCTCAATAGCTTTATAAAAATCTTCTCGACGGACAAGCCTACGCTGCGTGATGCCAAAATTCTGGCAACCGCCGCCGATATGGGTGAAGCCAGTCGGCAGGAATTATTCAGCCGTGCCTATGCTGGGCCACAAACAACCAGCATCCGTGCTCTGGATAGTTTGATTGAACAAGGGCTGTTAAAGAAAACGGACGACGAAAATGGTTAGTAAAGTTACTGTACCTGCTGATGTTCTCGCTAAGTTGAGCGTTCTTCCTTTTGGTGACGTTGTATCCATGCGCGCGGGCTGGGATTATACAAATCTTGGGAATACAGTGGACAATGCTCCAACCCTTCCTTCATTCACCAGCAAGTAATGCCGTTTTGAAAGCTGATTGCATGACAAGCCAACATTCCGTATGTTGGCTTTTCCATTTTAACCCCAGACCACATAGAGCATGAATTAATATGGCCACTTCGTTGAAACCCGGTGTTGTAACAGGCAAAGATTATCTGGCGTTGGTAAAGGCCTGTAAGGATGGCCATTATGCCTTGCCTGCGGTGAATGTGGTGGGGACCAATTCGGTGAACGCCGTGTTAGAGGCCGCCGCAAAAAATAAATCCGATGTGGTTATTCAGCTCTCGAATGGTGGCGCTGAATTTTACGCTGGCAAGGGATTCCCCGATAGTGCAGAGGCCAAAGTTCTGGGTGCCGTTTCTGCCGCGCATCATGTGCATCTGCTGGCCCAACATTACGGCGTCTGTGTTGTGCTCCATACCGATCATGCCAATAAGAAACTGATTCCATGGGTTGAAGGTATGATCACGCATGGCGAGGCTTACTACAAACAACACGGACGTCCATTGTTTTCATCCCACATGGTCGACCTGTCGGAAGAGTCGCTGGAAGAAAATATTCATGAATGCGCGCGCCTGCTGAAACGTATGGCGGCGATTGATATGAGCATTGAAATCGAACTGGGCTGCACCGGCGGTGAAGAAGACGGCGTGGGTTCTGATGATGTCGACAATGCGCGTCTCTATACCCAGCCTGAAGATGTCCTTGCCGCGTATGAATTATTGTCACCGATTGGAAATTTCTCGGTGGCGGCGTCATTCGGCAACGTGCATGGCGTTTATGCGCCGGGTAATGTGCAACTCCGTCCGGAAATTTTGAAAAACTCCCAGGCGCTGGTGCAGAAGGTTAAGGGTCTCGGCCCGAACCCGCTTGACCTCGTGTTCCATGGAGGGTCAGGGTCTGATAAAAATCAGATAGCCGAAACGCTGGGTTATGGCGTGTTTAAAATGAATATCGACACCGATACGCAATTCGCTTTTGCCAAACCGATCGGTGACTTTGTGAAAGCCAACGCCAATGCTTTTGCCCACCAGATCGATCCGGATACCGGCAAACCCTATAAAAAGGAATACGATCCGCGTACCTGGCTGCGCGTGGGTGAAAAAGGAATCGTTGAACGGCTGGGCGAGGCGTTTGCCGACCTGAAGTCAAGCGGCAAAACCGTGGCAAGCACCCGGTAAGCCACTGAAATAAAAAGCAAAAAAAATAAAAGAAATGTCTTGATTTCCGGGGCTTTGGGCTGGTATACATCCTGCCACAGAAGATAGATAAAGAATTTTAGGAGTTATTGGTTATGAAAACCGACATCCATCCGGATTACCATGAAATTACCGTCGTTATGACCGACGGCAGCGAATACAAGACACGCACCACCTGGGGCAAAGCCGGCGACACGATGCGCCTGGATATCGACAGCCTGTCGCACCCAGCCTGGAAAGGTGGCGTTGGTAAAATTACCGAAAAAGGTCAATTGTCCAAATTCGAAAAACGCTTTGGCTCGTTCCTGTCCGCCGGTGTTCAGACCGCTGGCCGCGACGACAGCAAAGACGAAAAGAAAAAGGCCTAATGTAACAAGTTTCAGGATATCTCCTGATGAGGTAGAACTAGAAACCCCGGAGCAATCCGGGGTCTTTTTTTCACTTTATTTTCCTTCCGGCTGCGTTACTGCGCTCCTCGCCTAGGTCCACTAGGCGTCGTCGCTTGTGCCTATCCGGCAGAAAAATTAAATGGAAAACAGTAAATATATCCTAGGCGTTCTTCAGGTGCTCGCCGATCTGATCCATGATATGCGGCGGGAAATCCTGATCCTCCCACGGGAAATAAATCCATGTATCCTGCGGATATTCTTTGGCATAAGCATGGGCCATCGGCTTGCCCGCTGGCTTCACGTACAGACAGCCAAACGTGGCTTTGGGCAATAAATCACGAATGGTTTTAAATGTATTGCCGGTATCCGATAAATCATCGATCACCAGGCATCCCAATCCATCGCCGCAACCTTCCGGCAGCTTGAGGACTTTGGCCGCACTCTGATCCTGATGGGCGTAACTCGCCACGCTGATGGTATCAATAACGCGAATATCCAGGTCACGGGCGACCAGACAGGCTGGCACCATTCCGCCGCGCGTAACGGCGATAATCCGGTCCCAATGCTGCCCCTTTCCTTCAAGATTGCGGGAAAGGGTTTTGGCGGCAAGGTGAATATCCTGCCAGTTGATGGCTAAATCATGGGGCATATTATCTAATTCTCATGGCTATTGTTTATCGGTTGAAGATACCGTGCCACTGGCTCCGGCATCAAGTCCCGCGGCGCGAAGCTTCATCGATAACAGGGTCGAGAGCAGCATTTCCCGGCGACGCAGACTTTCCAGGAAATCGCGGTCCTGCATAAGCTTGGTCGCCATCATGGCGACACGCTGGCGGTCGACGTTTTGCGGACTGTCATACAGATTGGCGAAAAACGCCGGGTCCTGGTAAAGCCGTTTGGTCAGGACTTCCATTTGTCCATTGTAACTCATTGTTTCGCCGGTCAGTTTGACAATGTCCTTGTCGGACAGGCCCAGTTGTTTCAGAACAGCCGTCATATAAGGTTTGACGGTCTCGGAGCCTGCGGTTTTTTGTCCCAGCAGGCTGGCAAATGTATTATTAGCGACACTTTGTATGGCGCTCAGGGTACGACGATCCTGCACCTTGCTGGAATCGATTGAGATATCCAGACTTTGCTTGTTATTTTCATCGGTGGGTGGAATATAAGTCAGGTTACGGAACAGAGCGGCCAATGCCGTCACATTCGCAGTGCCTTCCGAATACAGAGTGGTGGGCGAATCGAAAACACGGGTGAAATCGACATCCCGGTTAAAAAATGCGTCCGAGCCGGATGCGCAGTAATCTTTCAGGAAGTTATTATTGTCAGATATTTCACAGTATTTAGTCTGAAATTCATGCATGTAAACGGTCAGGCTTGTATTGGCATCCGATTCCAGAACGCCACTGCGCTGGTTGTTTTTATCAGCCAGAACCTGCTGAATAGATAATTTGGCGGATTTATAAGCGCCATCGCTGGTTGCGAGCGAGCGGCTCAGTGTGCCGAAACGGCATATCTGCTCGCTCGGCGCATAATCTTTCATGGTGTGGATAAGCTGATTATCGACGCTGCGGCGGGCGGTCAGAAAGTTGGAGCCATCAAAGAACGGCAGGTGCGCAGTGACATACCCCATAATGGCATCACGTATATCGGTGGTCATTTTTTTCATGCCGCCGGTATAGGTATCGTCATAGGCTGCCTGATCATAAGATATGGCATAAGAGCCCGTGGCGGTGGATATACGGAATTTTTCGGTCGTGACCGATCCTTGCACCATATACGGAATGCGCGGTTTTCCGCTTGGCGTGGTGGCGGGGGGCTGCTGCTTCTCGGCTGGCGGGGAAACCGGTACGTTATAAGACGGGCTGGAAGGTTTATCTTTTACGACGGGTGGAGCGACAGGGCGTGATGGCGCAATTGGTTGACGCGTATAAGGCGTTTGTGGCGCAGCCTTGCCGGGTGCGCTGGAAATGGTAAAGGACAAAGGGGTGGCCGGTACGATCATCTGCGGGCAGCATACTTCGCTGGCGCTGATCAGGTTGACTTTCAACCCGGCCTTACCGCCTGACATTTTCTGTTTGCTTTGCGATGTGAAATTGATAACGCCGTTCTCTCCGGCCACATATAATTTCGACGAGTTTGCGCCATCCTGCATAAGGGCGATTGAACTGGCCTTGCCTATATTCCCGCTGACGCGGATGCTGGAACTTGTCGGTTTGAGCCGGATGCTGAGATTGGCTGCCGGGGCATTGACCGGCCCGGCCCGTTCCGGAATGCCGAGGTTAAACAGTAAGGGCTTCGACGCCGAATACATCAGGTTGGTAAAAGCGAAATTACCCGCTTTATCGGCGGTGGCCGTCAATTTCTGGGATCCGGTGGCAAGGGTAATAACGCTGCCCGGTGTAGCGCCGGCTCCTACCAGGTTCATGACGGCCGGGACATTCGTGCGCGGTTTCTTGGATGCGCCAATGGCGTTGGCGGCCGGACTGGCAACCCAGACCATCCCGGCCAGCATGGCTGTGCCGAGTAAGATAAGCCGCGTTTTAAACCATGGTCGCTGTTTCATCATCCGATTTTCCTGCGCCGGTTAATCTGTCGTGCCGCTGCGGTTCTGGATATCCGTCTGGTATTTGGAAATTTCCATCTCCAGAATAACGGATAACAACATTTCCGACCGCATGATGGTTTCATAAATATCGCGCCGCTGCATCAGGCCGAAGGACTGAAGCGCCGCAAACTGGCGGTTGACGTTGGCCGGGCTGTCCATCAGATTCGCATAGAAAGCCGGGTCCTGATAAAGCTTTTTGGTCAGAACTTCCATTTGCGCGTCATAGCTCGGTTTATCGCCCAGATATTTATCGGCATCAACATCTGACAAACCGAGTTTCTTCATGACTTCCAGCAGATAGGCCTTTGACGTGCTGGCCCCTGCGGATTTTTGCGCAACCAGTGCGTTAAAGCTGTTTTCGGCCACACTGCGCTTGGCGACGATGGCACGCTGGTTCAGATAAGCACTTTGGGAATCGGTGCTTTGGCCGCTGGCCAAGGCGCTGACGTTAATGCGGTCGAACACCTGATGCGCATACAGGTTATTCGCCAGCGCCATGACATCTTCCTCGTCGCTGGTGGGGGCGGTGTCGGTAAAATCCACATTCAGCGTATTCTTGCTGTCAACCGTGCGGGTAAAATTGATATCGGCATTCTGACGCGCATCGCCGGCGCCACTGCACAGGGCAATCATGGCCGAACCGAAATCCGACGGATCGCAATAGGTTTTCTTGAACTGGGCGATACGGAAGTTGAAATCGCTTTGCGCGCCGTCTTCCGATGCAAATTTATCATGGCCCAGCTGACGGTCCTGCGACCGTTCGTTCAGGACGATGCGGTTGGTATGACCCTTATTTTCGGATAAGGCCAGGCTGCGCGACAATGTACCGAAGCGGCAGATGGATTCGCTTGGCGCGTAATTTTTCATTGTTTTGACATTTTCTTCTTCCAGCGCGCGCATGGTGTTCATCATGTTCTGGGAGTCCATCGCGGTGCCAAAGGCGATGGCATTCGCCATCAGGGCGTCGCGTATGGTCGTTGTATAATCTTCTAGGTCCTTTTTCAGATGTTCTTCCCACCATTCATCCGTCATCCAGTCTTCATGGTTTTCCATTTGTTCCAGCACGTCTTCGGCCCACATGGTGCATTCTTCGCAGGCATAGGCTTTTTGCGGCGAGGAGATAAGCAAGGTCAGGGCAAGTAAAGCGCCACCACTTAATCTGTTCATTATGTTTGTTCGCATCTGAACTCTCCTATCCTACTTCTCCGCCCCGATACGTGGCGCGCGGATATTTTCCGCCAGCTTCCGGGCTTCCATCTGTACGAGTAAGCCCAGCAGCATTTCCGACCGGGTTGTTGATTTATAAATATCCCTGTCCTGCATCAGGCCAATACCGGCCATGGCTGCGGACGATCTTTCCACGTTAGCGGGGCTGTCCATCAGATTGGCATAGAAAGCCGGATCCTGATAAATACGACGGGTCAGCATTTCCATCTGGGCATTATAGCTCAGGTTCACTGCTCCCGGCACATAGAATTTTCCAATCTGGTCATTGCTCAGGCCCAGGCGTTTCAGTATTTCAGCAATATAGGTATTGGATGCCCCGCTGCCAGAAGTGCGCAAGGCGGCAGCCACGGCATAGCTATTCTGCGCGGCAGCACGGCGCGCGATAATCGACCGGTATTCGTTGTAATTTTCAACGGCGCTGGCCTGACTTTCCATCTCGCTGAAAGATGGGCGGCGCAGAGGCTGCCAGTGGCCATAGATATAATTACCCAGGGCCAGAACATCGGATTCGTCTTCTTTCAGGCTGCCATCGGTGAAGTCGGCATTGATGGTGGGTTTATCGTCAATCGTACGGGCATAATCGATATCACGGTTATGGTTGCGGTCGGTAATCGGGTTGGCTGAATTGCACAGCTCATCCAGGCCGTTATTATTATCGGCGAGATCGCAGAACTGCCCGACAAATTCAAGCAGGCGGTTATAGTTATCAAGCCCGCGACCGGCCGATCCAACGCTGAATATCGTCCCCAGATTGCGCGACAGTCCCGCTTCGCTCAGGACAAGCTGGTTGGTTGCGGCTTTCACCTCTGATGCGGCCAGCGACCGGCTGACGGTGCCGAAGCGGCATATCTGTTCGCTTGGCGTATAATTCTTTGCAGTTTCCGTTTTATGTATGTCGATCAGGCGCGTGGCATTCAACAAATTGCTGGCGTCTGTCATGGCCCCTTTGGCCACGACATTCCAGGTGAATGCGTCGCGCCAGGCGTTGGTCATGGGTTTCAGACCCCATTTTTCAAAATAATCCGTATAAAACCGGTCCATGATAAATTCATCACGGTACCAGTCGAATAATTCCTCGACGATCTGTTCCGCGCCGGACTCGGAACAACAAGGTACGGTGATAAAGCAGCAATAGGGACAGAAATCTTTGGGTACGCAGACGGCGATGGAATTCATCCCGGCAAAATCCCACGGATCATAAGGGTCATTCTGCGTATTGGTCCCCCCGGACGGTCCGCTACCCGTATTCCCATTCGTGCCACCGGTGGTGGTCGTAGTGCCGCCACTGCCTGTTGTAGTGCTGCAAGTTGGACCCATGGGGTTGGTTCCGCTGACGCTTACGTTTGGGCCACCACAAAACTGGGATTTTGCGGAGCAGCTATAGGTTTGCGGACTGCAGGATTCTGCCTGACTAACAACGCATGTGGCTATACGGCATGGGTCAGGTGCATTGTAATCAAACACCCACATATAAATAACATTTCCCCATGGGTCCGTTAAGGGAACCGTGCTGCAAACGGGTGGGTCAGTGGCTGGTGCGGGTGGGTCGGGTGGTTTACACACCGTGGTCATGATTGGTTCCTGGTGGCAAACAGCATAGGTGTTGGCGGGACTGTTCATACATGCATCAGCAGATGCTGCAAATGATGTTGAATTGAAAAAGATTATAGCTAAACAAAAAGTAGCAAAAATTAAATACATCCTGGGCAAGAAAGGTAATGAATAGTTCATTATTTTCTCCCCCGGTCGATATACATGTCCTGTTCACCCTGAACATAGACTTCCAGCAGGGTGGAGAGCAACATTTCCGAACGGCGCAGGCTTTCATAAATATCGCGGTCCTGCGCCAGTTCAATACCGGACATGGCGACCTGCTGCCGCCCCACATTCGCAGGGCTGTCCATCAAATTGGCGTAGAAAGCCGGGTCCTGATAGAGTTTTTTGGTCAGGATTTCCATCTGCGTGTAATAGCTGGGCGGGACGCCCAGATAGCGGTCCAAATCATCCTTATCCGTCAGGCCCAGCTGTTTCAGAACGGCTTTCATATAATCCGTCGATGATTTATCGCCCTTGGCTTTGAGGGCGGCGATGGCAGCGAAGGAATTTTCGGCGACGCTGCGCTTGGCGACCAGGGCGCGGTAATCAAAAAATTTGCGCAGGGAATTCTGGGTGGCTTCCGAACTGAATTTCTGTTTGGCGATGGCTTCCAGATCGGACTTGGTCAGGTTGGTGACCAGATTGCTGGCGTATAAATTGGACATCAGGGCCGACAGGTTTTCCGAGTCGGGTGTGCCGGCTGCTGAATAGTCCAGATCAAGCGTCAGTGGCGCGTCCAGTGTCCGGGTCATGTCAATATCGCGGTTAATCTGCTTGTCGCCGCCCGCCCCGGTGCAGGCGGATATTGCCCGGTTAAAATCGCTGGGCTGGCAGAACTTGCCCAGAAACTGGCCCCAGCGGGCTTTCGTATCGGCAGAGCGGCCTATAGTCGTTCCCGCGCCCGACGAACTCCCACCCGCGGTGCCGGCTTTCAGCATCTGGCGGCTGACTGCCTGGGTGGCCATGGAAACGGCCACAGGTTTTCCTCGTTCCTCGCTGCTGGCCACACTGCGGCTCAAGGTGCCAAAACGGCAGATCTGCTCGCTCGGGTTATAATCACGCTGGGTTTGTATCTGGGTACGCTGCATGGTGATATTGGCCAGCATCAGGTTCTGCGCATCAAAGAAGCTCAGCATGGCAACCATTTCACTTACCAGCACATCCAGATGCGTATCAGATGTTTTTTTCAGGAATTTGTTGATGTCCTTGTGAAGCGTATCGATATAGTAATCCTGGTGAAAACTCTTTGCTGGGGGCGACTTCGTGTATTTGAACATTGTCATGAAAAGAGTTTCATCGAACATATCCCACAAAATAGGACCGGCCGCGATACAGCATCCCCCATAAATCGGGAAGTCGGCTTCAGGACTACAACCGCAGAAAGGGTTGCTATAGGGGACCATATCCCATCCTTGAGGCGGGGCCGTGTAGGAAAACGCTTTATTGGTAGGGAACGTAACGACCAAAAGTCCTGCCATGGCGGCAAGACATGAAATGCGACGAAGTTTTGAAAATATCTTTTCTCTTGAGATACTCATCCCAATAGGACCCCAACACACCGACATAGAACCAACTTATTAAGTATATCATAGAGATAAGTCGAATGAAAAGCTTTACTCGTGAATTCGTTAATGCGCGTCGGCCCAGTTTTTGGCGATACCTGTTTCGACCTCCAGTGGCACGGCAAATTTTGCAACGGCGGTCATTTCCTGTTTGACGCGGGAGGCGACAGAAGCGGCATCTTCATCCCGTGCCTCGAACACCAGTTCGTCATGCACCTGCAACAGCATTCTGGCGGGGATATCGCCCGACTGAATCAGGCGGTCGATTCGTATCATCGCCAGTTTGACGATATCGGCGGCGGTTCCCTGCAGGGGGGCATTAATCGCCTGACGTTCGCCGAAACTGCGGCGGGCCGGGTTTTTGTCGTTTATCCCGCCGATCACACATTTCCGGCCAAAATGGGTTTTGATATAGCCATATTTCCGGGCTTCGTCTTTGGCGTTGCGCATAAACTGCTCCAGTTCCGGGAACCGGGCCATGTAGTTACGTATATAAGCACTGGCTTCGCCGACGGAAATGCCCAGCTGTTTTGCCAGGCCAAATCCGCTAATGCCATAAATAATCCCAAAATTAATGGCCTTCGCCTGGCGGCGGATATCCGGCGTGACGTCTTCCAGCTTCAATCCCAGGACTTCGGCGGCGGTGCGCGTATGGATGTCTTCTCCGTTGCGGAATGATTCCTGTAACGCCTTGATACCCGCCATTTCTGCGGCAAGGCGCAGTTCAATCTGGCTATAATCCGCGGAAATCAGGCTATGGCCGGGTGCGGCGACAAAGGCGGTGCGGATTAAACGGCCTTCTTCGGTGCGTATCGGGATATTTTGCAAATTGGGGTCGGAGGAGGAGAGCCGTCCGGTGTTGACCAGCGCCATGCCAAACGAGGTATGCACACGCCCGGTTGCCGGGTTAATGGCTTCCTGCAGGGTTTCGGTATAAGTCGACCGCAGCTTGGACAAATGCCGCCAGTCGAGGATTTTTTGTACAAAATCATGCCCCTGCGCCGCCAGGTCTTCCAATACATCCGCGCTGGTCGACCAGTCACCCGTCTTGGTTTTGCTGCCGCCCGGCAGGCCCATTTCATCAAATAAAATGGCGCCCAGTTGCTTAGGCGATCCCACATTAAACGGATGTCCAGCCAGCTGCTGGATTTCAGTTTCCAGTGCAGCAATTTTGGTGCCGAAATTCTGGGATAACTGGCGCAAAACCGCTGGATCGACGCAAATTCCGGCATTTTCCATCCGGGCGATGACGGCAACCAGCGGGCGTTCGATATTTTCATAGACTGATGCCATATGCTCCGACGCCAGCCGGGGTTTGAAGGCGGCGTGCAGGCGCAGCGTAAAATCGGCGTCTTCCGCCGCATAATCCCGCGCTTTATCCAGTGGGACTTCGGCGAAAGAAATGCGGTTTTTCCCGGTTCCGGTCACCGAATCATAGGAAATCATCGTATGACCACATACCAATTGGGCCAGTTCGTCCAGGCCGTTGCCATGGCCTGTCCCGTCAATGACATAGGATAATAACATCGTGTCATCATACGGGCTGATATCCACGCCATAGGGGATGAACATCTGGGCATCGAATTTCAGATTATGCCCGATTTTCAGGATAGCAGGATCGGCAAAAATGGGCCGCAATACGTCCATAATTTCGTTGGCGGGGGGCTGCTGCGGCTGCGCGGCGCTGGGGGAGCTCAGCAAATCGCCCCCCTGAAAATGTCCGACGGGAATATAGCAGGCACGGCCGGGACGTGTGGCGAGCGAAATTCCGACCAGTTTTTCACGTGCGGGTGTCAGGCCCGTCGTTTCGGTATCCAGCGCCAGAAATCCGGTGGTTTCCGCATCTTCCAGCCATTCTTTCAGACGGGTAGCATCGGTAATTAATTCATACTGCTGCAGAATATCGGTCGATGGCGGAGGTACCTGCGCCGGGGCCGTGACGTGAATTGCTGCGCCGGAATTTGCTGCAGCAATAGGGGGGCTGGCAGGCAATGCATTTGGCCCAAACAGGCGGTTTAAGAGGCTTTTAAAACCCTGGGTCTGCAAAAATTGCTGCAATTGAGGCTTGTTGTCATTCCGCGGAATCAGGGCTTCCAGCGGCATTGGCAACGTCGCCGTATCGCAGAGTGTGACCAGCTGCTTGGAAATCCGCGCCAGTTCGGCATTCTGCAGCAAACTCTCGCGGCGCTTCGGCTGTTTGATATTGGCAGCTTCCTGCAGCAAATTTTCAAGATTGCCGTAGGTATTAATCAGCTCGGCGGCGGTTTTCAGGCCGATTCCCGGCACGCCCGGCACATTATCGACGGAATCACCCGCAAGGGCCTGTACATCAATCACCTGACGCGGGGTGACGCCAAACTTTTCCATCACGCCTTTTTCATCAATCAGGACTTGCTTCATCGGGTCCATCAGGCGGACTTGCCCGTCATAAACCAGCTGCATTAAATCCTTGTCGGATGACACGATGGTAACTGTCTGGCCTTTTTCCCGCGCCAGACGGGCATAAGTGGCAATCAGATCATCGGCTTCAAAGCCTTCGAGTTCGGCGACGGGCAGACCAAAGGCCATGGCGGCCTCACGTATCAGCGGAAATTGGGGGACCAAATCTTCCGGGGCAGGCGGGCGGTGTGCCTTGTAATCCGGGTAAATTTCATTACGGAAATTTTTGCGCACAGCATCGAAGATAACCGCCATCTGGGCATCCGGGTTATCATTTAACAGTTTGACCAGCATATTGCAAAAACCCATCACCGCGCCGACGGGGGTGCCATCCGGACGTGTCAGGGGTGGCAAGGCGTGGTAGGCACGGAAAATAAACCCCGACCCGTCAATGAGGAAAAGCTCTTTGGTCATGCCAAATGTCTTAGCATGAAGGGGGGGGATGGTCCAAGCTACTTCGTGGTTTTGGCCACCATATTGAGATAATCACGGTCGATATCGACGGTTGATGATACTCCGATATGATCAAATGCCGCGGCCAGCCAAGCTTTGGCTTCAGAGCGCCCGGCCTTTTTCAGGCTATGCAGGAAATGTTCGGACGTGTCCAGTTTGCTGCTTATGCCCAGTTTGCTCATGGTTTTTTCGGCGCGCACGGCATGCAGCAAAATCTCGCGGTACTGGGGTTTGGCTTTTTCCTTTAACATGTCGTTTTTGATCAGCTTCTGGACGAAGGCAATGGCCCGCAATTCCTTGAGCAGAGCGGAGTTGAAGGTCACTTCGTTTAAGCGTTCTTCAATGCTCAGCGCATCTTCCGGTACACCCTCGCGGATCAAGGGGTTGACATGAATAATCAGGATATCATGACTGCCCACGTCGTAACAAAGGGGCCAGAGCGAGGGGTTGCCGACATATCCCCCATCCCAATAAGCCTGCCCGTCAATGGTCACGGCCTGGAATATATTGGGCAGGGCGGCGGACGCCAGCACCATATCGCGGGTCAGCTCCGGTCCGGTGAAAATGCGGGCGTCACCGGTGCGCACATTGGTGGCGGTAATAAACAGCTTTTTCGGACAATTTTGCTGCAGGGCCCGGAAATCCACCATGTCGTCAAGAATATCCCGCAATGGGTTGTAATTCATGGGGTTGAACTGATAGGGCGACAGATTTTGTGACATAATATTGAAGAATTGCAGGGCCGAATTTTCGACGCTGGCCCATTTTGGTAAAAACGCAGCAAAAGGATTTGTGCCGCTGGGCGGCACCGGGCTGAATACTTCCCCGGCATCGGATACACGTTCCCAGAATTTATCTAGATGGGCGCGGGCTTCCTGGCGGCCCCCCTTCAATAATCCCTGCAGCATAATCACGGCGTTCATCGACCCGGCGGATGTGGCGCTGATCGCCTCAAATTCCAGCCGCCCGTCTTCCAGCAGGTAATCCAGCACGCCCCAGGTGAAGGCCCCGTGCGACCCACCGCCCTGCAAGGCTAAATTGATTTTTTTAGGAGAAGAAGAGTAGGGAGCAAACGGTGTTTTTGACATGATGCGACAATTTAGGCGGGAAGACGATGTCTGGCTAGCCGCAATTGCAAATTAGGAAGAGGTTCTTGCCTTTCCTAAAGGGAATTATATATAATCCCTATAGGCAGCGCCTCTTTTGGGTTGCCGTTATGTGGTAACTTGCTCATCGGAGGAGTTGTTGATTATGTCTACACAGCGTATTTCCCTTTTTGATTCCCCTCTATTTCTTGGTTTTGACCAGTTTGAACGGACTCTGGACCGTATCAAAAAAACCGCCAATGAAGGCTATCCGCCATACAATATAGAACAGATTGGCGAAAATGGCCTGCGCATTACCCTGGCAGTAGCCGGGTTTACCATGGCTGACCTCGATGTCGAAGTGGAACAGAACCAGTTGACCATTCGGGGCAAACAAAACGATGATGACGGGCGCATGTATCTCCACCGGGGTATAGCTGCGCGCCAGTTCCAGAAATCCTTTGTTCTGGCTGACGGGATTGAAATCCTGGGGGCAACGCTCGATAACGGGCTGCTTCATATCGATATGAAAAGAGTCGCGCCGGAATCGACTGCCCGGAAAATTCATATCTCCAGCCAGTCAGGCCCCGTCAACCTGCCGCAACGGGCCATTGAAAATGGTTCCGGCTCAGAGCCATCTTAATTTGCATCCGTTTCGGGATAAAAACTGATATACTGATAGTTCTTTGTATAAGAGGTTCGTTTCACATGGATCAAAAAAATACACGCCGTGACGCCATCTTAAAATCACTCAGCCCTCAAGGGTTTCTATCTCTGGGGAGCGGGCATGTGGCGTATATCCGCAGTCTTGAAGTAAACGGGAATGTCGTTTTCGCCGTGCATGGGGCCGATGGAATGGTGCTGACACTGACTGATACGCTGGAAAGCGCGGTTGCGTTAGCACGACAGAATGATCTGGATCCTGTCACCCTGCAATAATTTTGCATATTGGCTTAACGGCGCTTTAAGTCCCTTCCTGTAGTATAAATCATAGAGAAGTGGGGGTGCCGCATGGTCAAACTGCCCGTTTTAGATAGCCTGAAATCAATGAAGCCCGGCGCGCCGCTGCCGCTGACGGTCGATGAGGTCGTCGCCCGGCTGCAACCCGCGCATCCGCTGCATATTCTTTATCCGGCCAAACTGACCCATAATGCCCGTGAATTTCGCCATAATTTTCCCGGTACGGTCATGTATGCGGTCAAAAGTAACCCGGATAAGCATGTTATCCGCCATCTGGCCCGCGCCGGGATCAAAACCTTTGATGCGGCATCGATTGATGAAGTCCGACTGGTGCGCAAGCTGATCCCGTCCGCCCGTATCCATTTCATGCACACGGTGAAGTCCCGTGAATCCATCCGCGAAGCCTATTTCCAGCATGGCGTGAAGGTATTCGTGTTGGACACACAGGCCGAACTGCACAAAATTCTGAAAGAAACCGATCTGGCGCCCGATCTTGAGCTTTATATCCGGCTGGCTTTACCGAAGAACAAGGATGCCGTTATCGATTTTTCGGCAAAATTCGGGGCGTCCCTGTACGAGGCGGCCCCCTTGCTGCGGGAAATGCGTCTGGTCTGTACCCGTCTGGGCGTGATGTTCCACCCCGGGTCGCAATCCAAGGACCCCCAGGTTTTTGCCCGTGGTATTAAACTGGCCGCGCAGGTAATCAAGGAATCCGGAGTTCATGTGGATTGTCTGGATGTCGGCGGCGGGTTTCCGGTACCGTATCCGGGCATGGATGTGCCGCCTTTGGCGGAATATTTCAAGGTGATTAAAAACGCGATTGCTGCACATCATCTGCAGCATATGCATCTCTATTGCGAACCCGGACGGGCGCTTGTGGCCGAAGCCAGCGTGCTGATTGCCCGGGTGGAACTACGCAAGGGCGAAGCCCTGTACCTGAACGACGGGGTCTATGGCGGGTTGATTGAAACCACGCCGGGGCAGGGTAAATTCCGCTATCCGGTGCGGGTGATCATGACTCATGACCCCCAACGGGCGGAATCGCCGCTGATGCCGTTCCGTTTCTGCGGTCCGACCTGTGATTCCTATGACATGATGCCCGGGCCGTTCCATCTGCCGGGGCAGGTTGACGAAGGCGACTGGGTGGAAATCCAGATGACCGGGGCCTACGGGGTTGCCTGCCGGACGCATTTTAATGGGTTTGGATCCTATAAAACGCTTCTCCTGGACCCGCCGCTCGCCTAATATCGGGGCATGAATCGCGACGGACCTCTCAGCCACCTTATCCGCCATCTTGCGGCCCTGCCCGGCCTCGGCCCCCGCTCAGCCCGCCGGGCGGCGCTGCATCTTATTACCCGTAAAGACCAGAATTTGCTGCCGTTAATGGCTGCGCTGCGCGAAGCGGCAGATACAATCGTGACATGTCCCGTCTGCGGATCGCTGGATGACGTGGCACCCTGCCGCATTTGTGCGGATAAAACACGTAACGCCCGGCTGATCTGTGTGGTGGCCACGGTCGCGGATTTATGGGCGATTGAACGGGCGGGGGGATTCAGGGGAGTTTACCATGTACTGGGCGGGATTTTATCGGCACTGGACGGCGTATCACCCGCCGATTTGTCTTTAGGTAGTCTTGAAGAACGTATCAAGAACGATAGACCCGAAGAAGTTATTCTAGCACTCCCGGCAACCGTCGACGGTCAGTCCACGGTCCATGTGGTGATGGACATGCTGTCCCGCCACCACGTCAAAACCAGCCGCCTTGCCCACGGGATGCCAGTGGGGGGCGAACTGGATTATCTGGATGATGGGACAATTGTCACGGCCTTTAAGGCACGTATATAATCTAGTATTTTTCGGACACGTACACTGTACCATTGGTGCTGTCAGCGCGTAGAACGGCAACGTATCCAGATTTTCCAGTGCTTTCACCCCCAATGGCAAAGTCATAATAAATACCTGCTGGGAAATAATGGTCGCTGCTCGTGGCGGTGACGCCACTGTCACCAAAGCGTACGAACACCGGTACGGTCGCGTACAGGCTTACCACCTGTGTATCGCTGCCAAATCCGGTGCTGTTCCGGGCACTGGATGTTGTGGCAGAAATGCTATGGGCGGCATTGCCTTTCAGGCGCAGGGCGGGAATAGGGTTGTTATTGTCATCGGTGGGTAAAAATGTAGGCATGATAGACATACGTCCTTTCAAAAAATGACGCCCGTCAGGATCATGTCCAAACGGGCGCAGAGTCAAACAGGGAAAATGCAAAAGCAAGGCAGAGCACCAGTGCTTTCCCGCTGACTATGTTCACTTTATGTTCCAATGTCAAGAAAATTGTTTCTTATTTGTTCTTTTTATCGGGATAAATCCGAATTAGTATATTCCATCCAGATTTTCGCTCTTAGGCGCAGGTTCTTGAGGTGCCAGATCTGTGGAGTTATCAGGTTCTACCTCGACGGTTGGTTCGGGGGCGACATCCGTGTCGGTCGGGATAGGATCATCATCGGCTTTGGGCACGTCCGGCGTGACTGGTGCCTGCTTCTGCTGTTCCGGCGCTGTCTGCGGCACAGGTACGTTTTCGCCTTCGGGTACAGTTCCCTCATCCGGCAAGGCGCCTTCCGGCGTTTCCGGCGGCATGGCTTCCGGGTCTTTGCCCAGGCAATCAATCACCCAGACGTCATACACCGGATGGTCCATCCCGGAGAGCGCCGGGGAAGATGCAAACATCCAGCCAGAGAATATCCAGCGCGAATCCATGCTCGGCTTATCAACCTGCCAGATTTGCAGGAAGGCAGCAGCCTCGGTTTTTTCAACCGGCGGCGGTTTGCGGCAGGACTGGATTTTAATATAAATATCACCGAAGCGGATGGTTGATCCGACCTGGGCGTCAAATGTCAGGGTTCGCGCGGTGATTTTATCCAGAGACCGCAGGCGGATGGATGGGTATTCCTCATAATTTAAGGGGGCCGCTGCAGCCCCGGACCACCCTAAAATCAGGGAAGCGCAGACCGCAGCAAACGGAGGGCGCCATTTCATTGAATATCAGGTGTAGATGCCGCAGGGGCCGGAGCAGGTGCAGAATCCACAGCAGTCGGGGCGGGCTCTGCCGGCGCAGGGTTTTCAGCTTTGGCGCTATCCTTCCCCTTCATCGAAAAAATGAATTTACCCAGCAATTCTTCCAGGTTTTGCGGGGCTTGGGTGAATTCGATTTTTCCGCCTTCCTGGATCATGGTTTCCGATCCGCCGGGTTCAAGGGCCAAATAACGGCCACCCAGCAGGCTTTGGCTGCTGATAAGAGCGGCGGTATCGTCCGGCAGGCGAACATTATCGTCGATTTCCATGGTGACGCGGGCGAGATAGGTCTTAGGGTCAAGGTCAATGGCGGCAATCTGGCCGATTTTCACGCCGCTGATCTGTACGTCATCCCCGACTTTCAGGCCACCAATACCGGAAAAATTGGCGCTCACATCATAGCCGGACACTTCGCCCGCATCGCCCTTGGAATAGCTGAATACCAGGAAAACAAAAGCCCCAATCAGGACAATGGCTCCTAGAACGGTTTCAATTATGCTGCGCGACATTGATTATCTCCTTGCGGTGGTCTGCGGGGGAATCCAGGCTTCGTAATCGCCTGTGGCCTTATCACGGTGACCACCGGACAGAAGGTGTCCAGGGGGGTGATAGGCGGCTGTGGTGCCTGTCAAATTGGATTGCGCTGGTTTTTGCCAGACGCGGCGGAAAGACGGCGTATCGTTGGATGGAACGTCATTTGTCTGGTAATGCAGCCATCCATGCCATTCAGCGGGCACACTGCTTGGTTCGGCTTCACCCTTATAAATAACCCAGCGGCGTGGGTGATTATATCCTTTACGGGCTTTGGCTTCGAAATAGGTGTTCCCAAGGCTGTCTTTGCCTATTTTACGGGCATTGGTGGCAAGCGTCACCCACCAGATATGGACAGGGGACAAGGCACCAAGGATACTGAAAATAAAACGAAAAAGGCCCATGGGAGAAATCCTCACTTGTTCAAGGTCAAGTGATGGCCTAAAACGACGGAATAATCAAGGGTAAAACAGGAGATTCCGGCATGACAGATGTTGAAAAAAAGCTGGCTGAGTTAGGTTTGGCGTTGCCCGAAACTGCCCCGGCTGCGGCAAATTACGTCCCCTTCGTGATCAGTGAAAATACGCTGTTTATTGCCGGGCAAATACCTTTCTTAAACGGTGAGAAACTCCATATCGCCCGGCTGGGTGAAAATTATACAGTCGAGCAGGGAAAAAAAGCGGCGGAAGCCTGCGCCTTGAATATACTGGCTCAGGTTAAGGCCGCCCTAAACGGCGACTGGTCGCGTGTGGTCCGGTGTGTAAAACTGGGCGGGTTCGTGAATGCTACCCCCGATTTTGACCAGCATCCGGCGGTCATCAACGGGGCCTCCGACCTGATGGTGGCCGTGCTGGGTGAGGCAGGCCGCCATGCCCGGTTCGCGGTTGGGGCGTCAAATCTGCCTTTTGGTGTTGCTGTCGAAATCGATGCGGTGTTTGAAATTAAAGGTTGAATACAGATTCAATTTTATGTTAATGGATTTGACCGCATTATTCTGAATATACCTTGGAGTATAAAATGAGCTTTATAAAATTTGGAAAATTAATTCCTGCCACTATTATAGCGGGAGGCATTGGATTTTATGCCTGGGTTGAATCCTACAGTGATAAGTTTATTGATGGATGGGGTGTTTTAATGAAAGCGCAATACGCGCTGTTAAAGCGTGAGTACCAAAGAAATCCTGATATAGCTGCTTCGTTTTTATCTAATGGTAAAACCGATGTTGTTTCAAATTCTTTCAAAGCCTATCTGATTACTGAACAAACAAAAGTTATTAAAGCTGAAATTGCTGCTAGCAAGGCACGAACGGATGCCATTAAAGCAGAAATAGCCGCTATTGATGCTCAATTAAGGGCGAATCTTCATGAAACTAATAGACGAATAGTCAAGTCTTTAGCCTTGGGTCCACAAAAATATAATTCCGAAGATAGAGATGCATTTCTTTCTTATCTTGCCCTTAGCGACGGGGGAAATTTGAATCCAGCACAAATAACATTTCTTAGGGATGCTTGGGATAAAAATGCGGGTGCTGATAAAATCCTTGATCCTATGGAACGGGTTTTACTAGAGGAAGATGTTCAGGAATATAAAGGGTTTTCAGGGGAGCAATCGAGGGTAATAAAAGATTTGCTGTTTACCCCCTAAATCAGCCAATCAGCTTTAGGCTATAGTGAAGAATGCTCATCCTTATGCCCATGCTTGAGGCGCAACATTCGCTGGACGGCCTGGACTAGGCGCGCCGGGTCGACGGGTTTTTTCAGGAAACCGGCAAAACCGGCCCGGGTGGCCTCAACCAATAAGTCGCTGGTTTCTTCGTTGGTGACCAACAGCATGGGCAGTTCATAGCCGTCAAACCCGATATCCTGGGCGAATTTTAACCCGCCATGCGGTTCCATGAAATGGTCGATAATGGCGGCGCTGACATCCTGTTCATGCACGACGCGCCGCGCGGACCCGCCGTCAATCGCCTGAATAACCTGAAAACCGGCGTTTTCTAATATGGTTTTTGCCTGTTCCCGGGCTGCGCCATCATCATCGGCAATCAGGATAAGGTGGGGTTGTGTCGGGGTATCCATGTGCAACCTCGGGGGCGTTATACATGTTCCTTGGGCAAGGTGGCCTTGAACTGTTTTTCCGGTGTATAGGTAAAGGTCAGCTCGCCGTTTTCCAAGTCAATATGCACCATGCCGCCATTGGCCAGTTTACCGAACAGCAATTCCTCGGCTAGAGGCTTCTTGATTTTATCCTGTACCACGCGGGCCAGCGGACGAGCGCCCATCACCGGGTCGTAGCCTCTATCGGCCAGGTAATCCCGGGCGGGGTCGCTCAGCGATACGATCACACGGCGGTCGGCCAGCTGGGCCTCCAGCTGCATGATAAATTTATCGACAATGCGCAGAATGGCTTTGTGCGGCAGCGGCGCGAACGGCACGATGGCATCCAGGCGATTGCGAAATTCGGGGGTAAACAGGCGTTTGATTTCTTCGCCGTCATCTTCCACCCGGCGGGATGACTCGAATCCCAGCGGGGCCTTGGCCATCTGGGCGGCCCCGGCATTGGTCGTCATGATGAGGATAATATTGCGGCAATCAATCGTTTTGCCGTTGTTATCGGTCAGCTTGCCGTAGTCCATAACCTGCAGCAAAATATTATACAGATCGGGGTGCGCTTTTTCGATTTCATCGAGTAGAACCACCGCATGCGGATGCTGGTCGATTTTATCGGTCAGCAAACCACCCTGTTCGTAACCGACATAACCCGGTGGCGCGCCAATCAAACGGGATACGGCATGGCGTTCCATATATTCAGACATATCAAAGCGCAGCAATTCAATCCCCAGCGCCTTGGCCAGTTGCTTTGCCACTTCGGTTTTCCCAACGCCGGTCGGGCCGGAAAACAGATAGGACCCAATCGGTTTTTCCGGGTCACGGAGCCCGGCGCGGGCCATTTTGATGGAATCGGATAGGATGCCAATGGCGGCATCTTGGTCAAACACCATGGTTTTCAGGTCGCGGTCCAGATGGGACAGGACCTCGCGGTCATCCTTGGACACCGCTTTCGGCGGAATGCGGGCCATCGCGGCCACGACGGCTTCGATATCCTTCACGCCGATATTCTTTTTGCGCTTGGCCGCAGGCAGCAGCATCTGGGCGGCCCCGACCTCGTCGATAATGTCGATGGCCTTGTCCGGCAGCTTGCGGTCACCGATATAACGGGCCGACAATTCCACCGCCGCCTTGATGGCATCGTTCGAATATTTGACGTTATGATGTTCTTCGTAATACGGTTTCAGGCCTTTGATAATGCGAATCGTGTCGTCCAGTGACGGCTCTTCAACATCGATCTTCTGGAAGCGGCGGGCCAGCGCCCGGTCTTTCTCGAAATGATTGCGGTATTCCTTATAAGTGGTCGATCCGACGCAGCGCAGCCCGCCATTGGCGAGGGCAGGTTTCAACAAATTGGACGCGTCCATCGCGCCGCCGCTGGTGGCGCCCGCCCCGATAATCGTATGGATTTCATCGATAAACAGCACCACATTTTCGGCCGCCTGCAGCTCGGTAATTACCGATTTCAGGCGTTCTTCAAAATCGCCGCGGTAACGGGTTCCGGCCAGCAAAGCCCCCATATCCAGCGCAAAAATGGTGCAGCCATGCAGGACTTCCGGCACGTCGCCGTCCTCGATTTTCTTGGCCAGACCTTCGGCAATCGCGGTCTTGCCTACGCCGGGGTCGCCTACATATAGCGGGTTGTTTTTGGACCGGCGGCACAGAATCTGGATGGTGCGGTCGACTTCTTTTTCACGCCCGATTAACGGGTCGATTTTGCCCTTGCGGGCCTTTTCATTCAGGTTGACGCAATACGCGTCCAAGGCATCCTTGCCGGATTTAACCGGTTTGCCGCCTTCGTCTTCTTTTTCGTCGTCGGCCCCTTGCGGCGTGCGGGTTTCATGGTTGCCCGGCACTTTGGCGATACCATGTGAAATGTAATTGACGGCATCGAAGCGGGTCATGTCTTGTTGCTGCAGGAAATAGACGGCGTTGCTTTCACGCTCGGAAAACAGGGCGACCAGAACATTCGCCCCGGTAACTTCTTCACGGCCCGATGACTGGACATGAATGGCGGCACGTTGCAGCACACGCTGAAACGCCGTAGTCGGCTTGGATTCGGAAATGGAAGGATTGACCAGATAATTCAATTCATTTTGCAGGTATAATTCAATCTGCTCCCGCAGCTGGGAAATCTCCAGGCCGCAGGCGCGTAAGACAGCTACGGCATCCTGATCGGTGGTCAGGGCCAGCAGCAGATGTTCCAGCGTCGTATATTCATGATGGCGGTCACCGGCCAGGGCCAGTGCGCGGTGAAGTGTCTGCTCCAGATTGCGTGACAGCATGATCTATTCTTTCTCCATCGTGCATTGCAGGGGCTGCTCATTAACCCGGGCGAAATCCATGACCTGGGTCACCTTGGTTTCGGCGACTTCATAGGTGAAGACTCCGCATAAACCGACCCCCCGGCGATGGACATGAAGCATGATTTCCGTCGCCTCATCCTTAGTTTTACTGAAAAACCTTTCCAAAACGTGAATGACAAATTCCATCGGGGTGTAATCGTCATTCAGCAATAAAACCTTGTACATTGATGGCTGGCGCGTTTTGGGCCGGGTTTTCAGCATCAGCCCAGTCTGGCGTTCTTCATCGGGCGGTGCGTCATTGTCTTTTCTTGTGGGATCGTTGGGGTCAGTCATCGTTCTATCTCTTAATATTCTAAACATATCACGCCCCGCCCATAAAAAAACCCCGTGAATTGGTTCACGGGGTTTTTTCTGAATTGACGGCAAACTATGCAGCCATCGATTCGCTCATTTTTTTCATGGTCTTGGTCATTTGACCGTTCAGCGGCTCGCAAGCTTCGTTGCAGATCTTGATGGCCATTTCCGACAATTTGGTCGCGGTGGACATGGCTTCATCAAAGTTTTGCTGCATTAGTTTATTCTGGGCTTCGGCCAGTTCATTCAGGGTGCGGCAAGCCAGAAGCGCTTTATACGCTTCGGAATTACGCTGGCTGCTTTCCTGGGCAATTTCACTCATGGTTTTGAACATTTGTTCGGCACCTTTGGCCAGGCTGGTGCTGCATTTGACGCAGGATTCAATGCCTTGACGCATAGAACCAGCGGCATCGCCAGAAAATTTTTCGTATTGTTCTTTGTAGTTGTTCATAAAAGTCTCCATTGATTCAAAGGGGGATGTAAACGAAGGTGTTGCCGGAGCAAAATTACGCAGATTTTCTGCCGAAAGTGGATTAAAAGGAATAACTGCAGATCCGGCGGCAGCCGTTGCAGTCTTTTCTTTCGGTGCTGCAGCATTACCGGATTTATCAGACTTTTTCTTAGCCGACTTGTTGGTCATTTCTTTCTCCATTTATTGTCAGATCCCCATTACATGGGAAATGCAAGAAGGTGATACTACCATATATTTTGCACCGCGCAAATTCTCTGATGAATTTAATACCCAGTCCTTGACCAAGATCAAGTAGGAAATTTTGCACTGCAATAATCAGTATAGAACATTCACCCCCTAAGTCAACAGATTTTTTGCATTGCACAATAGGGGTATAATTGCACGCTGCTGGACAGATTGTCAGAACTTCTCTAGACTCGAAATGTACACACCGCCATCTATATGCGCATCTGTCTTATTGCCTTGGAATAACAACAAAATATGAATTCATTAACACTTCCTAATATTAACAGGGAAATCAGAGGATCGTTCCCGGTCTCGACCGGACGTATTCTGATTATGTTACTCCTGATATGTGCATTAATTCTGGGGGGGGCCGGGGATGCCCTGGCAGCGAAAAAAAAGAAAAAAGCGTTGCCCCCCTATAATCCGAAAAATGCATCGATTCTTATTGAAGCCGATAGCGGCATGGTCCTTCAGCAGAATAATGCCGACTGGACGCTCTATCCAGCATCTCTGACCAAAATAATGACGCTATTATTAACATTTGAGGCGCTGGATTCAGGGAAAATTACGTTGCAGAGCCCCATCAAGGTTTCATCCCATGCGGCCAGCATGCCCCCCAGCCGCTTAGCGGTGCCGCGCGGCCAGTCTATTACGGTTGAGCAGGCAATTAAGGCTCTGGTGACGAAATCCGCCAATGACATAGCCGTGGCCGTAGCCGAAAAACTGGGCGGATCGGAGCGTGGGTTTGCGACCCTGATGAACCTTAAGGCGCGTGAACTGGGGATGTCTAAAACTCATTTCGTGAATGCCTCGGGACTGCATAACGTCCAGCAATATACCTCGGTGCGCGACATGGCGCGGCTGGCGCAGCATATCATTAAGAACGAGCGCCGCTATTACCCCTATTTCTCACTGGGCCAGTTTTATTATGGCGGCAGGATACATGAGAACCATAATAAGCTGATGAAGGATTATAGCGGCATGGATGGCCTGAAAACAGGTTATGTGACGGCGTCGGGGTTCAATTTGGTGGCCTCGGCCAAACGTAACGGGGTGCGTCTTATCGGTGTAGTTATCGGCGGCAAGACAGCTTCGCTGCGGAATGAACAAATGAAAAATCTGCTGGACGATGGATTTAAAAACTATGCCCGGCTGAAAAATGAGCAGCAGCGGACAATTCAGGCGGGGGCAACCACCCGTCCGCGGGTTCCGGCAACCATGACCGCGCCACCGCCTGTCGTAAACCCGGCGGCAGGCGAGACGGCGGCATTGACGGCGCCAAGTCCGCTTATGGGGAACAGCTGGTCTATCCAGATAGGCGCATTTCAGGACCGTATCAGCACGGATCAGGCCATTTACCGTGCGCTTCAGCAACTTCCGGCCCCGCTTAATCGGGGCGAAGCCATTGTTATGCCGCTACGTACATCCGAAGCCAAATGGGTCTTTCGGGCGCGGATTGGCGGGTATTCCAAAGTTCAGGCCGAACAGGCATGCCGCGTTTTGACGAATTGCCTCGTCATTTCCCCGGCGGTGAATTAAGGCTATACTGGTTTTAGGCCAGCGGGCCATTGGGAAGGAACGTCGTGATGACACATTACAATTCGCAGCAGGGAAATATTATCCTTTATGTTTTGCTTGGTATTGTGCTGGTGGGTTTATTGACGGTCGCTATCCGCAATAGCGGCGGGATGCGCAGCGATATCGACGCCGAGGACATGGTGCTCAAGGCGGGGCAGGTCCAGCGCCACGCGAATGAAGTGGCGCAGGCGGTCAGTATGATGATTTCTGATCGCGTCAGTGAAGCCGATCTGCGTTTTGCCCTTCCCGACGATAATACTACGGAATATGGCGATATTGCGACGACGCCGGAATATCAGATTTTTTCGCCGCAGGGTGGGAAAGTGACCTATCGGCAGCCGCCTGAAGGGGCTCAAGTCACAGCGGCCCCCTGGGAGTTTTTTGCGACGACCGCGATCCCGCAGATGGGTTCGGACAAGGCCGAATTAATTGCCGTTCTGCCGGATGTAAAGGAAGAGCTCTGTACGCAAATCAATAAGCAGGTCGGGCAGGTGGTCACGGCCGTTCCGGCTGATCTTAGCACCGGTACCACGCCGGATTGTGTCATGGGTGCCAATAGCGACCGCTTTGTGGGGGTATTTAAGGATGTTTCGCCCAATGTGCTGGACGATACCACGTTTGATCCCTTACCGGCGGCGCAGGCCTGTGTACAATGTTCGGACAGTACGTATAACTATTATTATGTTTTGATGTCCCGCTGAAATGAACTCAAATTCGCCTCTTCGACTGATATTTATGGGGACACCGGATTTTGCGGTGGCGGCCCTGCAGCGCCTGCTGGATAACCCGCTTTATGAGGTAATCGCTGTTTATACAAGGGCGCCGCAACCGGCGGGACGGGGGCAGCAATTGCGTTTTTCTCCTGTGCATCAATTGGCCGAAAACGCCGGAATCCCCGTCTATACACCGAAAAGCCTGAAACGCGATCCGGCGGCGGTGGCCGAATTTGCGGCCTTGAAATCTGACATTGCCGTGGTGGCGGCCTACGGGCTGATCCTGCCCAAAACTGTGCTGGATGCCCCACGCCTGGGGTGCCTGAATATCCATGCTTCCCTTCTGCCACGCTGGCGCGGCGCGGCACCGATCCAGCGGGCGATTGAGGCGGGTGACACGGAAAGCGGCGTGACCATTATGCAGATGGAAGAAGGGCTGGATACGGGACCGATGCTGCGCAAGGGAAAAGTACCTATCCATGCGGGAACGACAGGGCAATCGCTCCATGACGAGCTTGCGGCGCTGGGGGCCGACCTGATCGATGACGTGCTGAAGGATATTGTCGCCGGTCATTCGCCTGTGCCGGAACGACAGGATGACAGCCTGTCCAATTACGCGCCGATGCTGCGGAAGGAAGAAGGGCATATCAACTGGACCGAGGATGCAGCGGTTATTGATCGCCGTATTCGTGCCTTTACACCGTGGCCGGGTTGTTTTGCCCTGGGGCCGGATGGCAAGCGTTTCAAAATTCTGGGTGGCGAATTTATCCCTGAAAACGCAAAAAACCCGCCAGGAACACTTTTGTCTGCGCAAGGCGATATTGCCTGTGGAAAGAGCCTATATCGTGTAACGCTAATTCAGCCGGAAAACAGTAAACCGATGGATGTAAAATCGGCGTTGAACGGCCACCGTATGACGTTGAATATGGTGCTGGCCTGATGCTGCAACGCTGGAAGCTGACCATTGAATATAAAGGAACGGCCTATGCCGGCTGGCAACGCCAGGAAGATGGCGTGCCCTCAGTGCAGCAAGCGATTGAAGAAGCCATCACCGGATTTTGCCAGCAGGACATTCGCCTGCATGTGGCCGGACGTACCGATGCGGGCGTGCATGCCGCCGGGCAAGTAGCGCATTTCGATCTGGATTATGGCGACCGTGCTTTGGGGGGCTATGAACTGGCCAAAGCGCTGAATGCCCATCTGCGTAAACATAGTGTTGCTATTCTGAAGGCTGAGCCGGTCAGTATGGAATTCCATGCCCGTTATGGTGCTGTGGGCAAATTATATACTTATCGTTTGCTGAACCGTGAAGCGCCCCCGACCTTCGATGCTGATTGCGTCTGGCATTGGCGGCGTGATCTGGATGTGGGGGCGATGCGGGCCGGGGCGCAATATCTGCTCGGCCATCATGACTTTACGACTTTCCGGGCGGCGGAATGTCAGGCCAAGTCGCCGGAAAAAACCTTGGATCGGCTGGATATTGAGGTGATTGACCTTCCCTCAGGTGGCCGGGAATTACGGTTTTTGACCGAAGCACGGTCGTTCCTGCATCACCAGGTGCGCAATATGGTGGGGACGTTATCTCTGGTAGGCGATGGCCGCTGGCAGCCTGAGGATGTGAAAACGGCACTGGAAGCGCGTGACCGCAGCAAAGGCGGGCCGACAGCTCCTCCGGATGGGTTATTTTTGACCGCCGTGTATTATTAAGCTTGGATTTTCTTCCAGATAGCGTCTTTCAGGCTATCCACCATCTGCTGGTGGCGCGCCAGTTCGTCGGGCGGCACGGCAAAAACGCGCGGGGCGCGGTAAGGTCGCGCCGGGCCTTCAATGGTTTCGCCATTCGCCGACACAGTGGTAACGGCGGCAGTGGCCAGACCAAGTCCATGCTGCCGTCCACCCAGAAGCTCGAGGTAAACTGCCGCGAGAAGCTGAGAGTCAAGCAACGCGCCGTGCAATTCCCGCCCTGATAGATCAACATTAAAGCGGCGGCATAACGCATCCAGATTAGCGGGCGAACCGGGAAATTTTTTGCGGGCGATCAGGACGGTATCCACGGCATCCTGCAGCTTCAGAGGCGGGAAACCAAAGCGCTTGAACTCGGCGTTGAGGAATTTGATATCGAATTCCGCGTTATGAATGACCAACGTGGCGTCACCCAGGAAGTCCATCAATTCACCGATAATTTCGCCAAAGGTGGGTTTATCTTTGAGGAATTCATTTTTAATCCCGTGAACGGCAATAGCCCCGGCATCCACTTCCCGTTCGGGGTTGATGTATTTATGAAAGGTTTTGCCGGTCGGCAGGTGATTGAATAATTCGACACAGCCGACCTCAATAATACGGTGGCCATCATTCGGGTCCATGCCGGTGGTTTCGGTATCCAGAACTATTTCACGCATTATCGGACCCTTTCCAACGGGACAGTATTTTATTCAGTTGCTGCAACGTAGCTGCACGGCCCAGCCCGGTCGGCAGCACGGCGTCTGCCAGACGGCGCTTCGTGCGATCCGGCCATTGCTGCGCCAGTATCGACTGAAACCTGCTATCCGTCATACCGGGGCGACGCAGCACACGCAAGCGCTGGATAAAATGGGGGGATGTGACGCACAGAACGGCATCGCATTTGCGTTCCCCGCCGGTTTCAAACAAGAGCGGAATATCCAGCGCCAGGCGCTTCAGGCCCATGCGGCGGCCTTTCAGCATAAAGCGAAACTGCATCTGGGTAATCAGTGGATGGAGGATGGATTCAAGCCGTTTACGGGCGATGGTATCGGCAAACACGATCTGCCCCAGTTTCTGACGGTCGATAACATGTTTTTTTGTGTTCCACGCGGCGGGAAAATGCCGAGCCACCAAGGTAAAAGCGGCCCCCTTGGGGGACAGCAATTCATGGACGGCCTTATCCGAGTCAAAAACCGGGATGCCTTTTTGCCGCAGCATGGACGCCACGACCGATTTTCCCATTCCGATGGACCCAGTCAGACCGAAAACTTTCATAACCAAGTTATAGCGGAAAAAAATCCATTGTTCACCCTTTAATCTATGGATTTTCTTGCTACACTGGCTGCATGACAAAGAAAATCGCCCTGGTCGATGATGACCGTAATATCGTGACATCCGTTAAAATCGCGCTGGAAGGCGAAGGTTTCAATGTTGTGACATTTCACGATGGGGAAGAAGGGTATGCGGGGATTCTGGCCGAAAAACCCGATCTGGCGGTGCTGGATGTTAAAATGCCCCGCATGGATGGGATGGAACTTTTAACGAAATTACGCGAAGTTTCCAGTGTGCCTGTGATCTTTCTGACATCCAAGGATGATGAGGTTGACCAGATTCTGGGCCTGCGCATGGGGGCTGACGATTATATCACCAAGCCGTTCTCGCAACGCCTTTTGATTGAACGGATTCGATCTGTGCTGCGCCGCTATGCGGCATTGACGCCTGCCTCAGCCGAGACGGATAAATCACATCTGATTGTGCGCGGGCAGCTGGAGCTTGATGATGACCGTCATATCTGCCGCTGGGGAGGGCAAAATATCAATCTGACAGTCACCGAGTATTTGCTGATAAAAACACTGGCTATTTCACCCGGTCATGTCCGCAGCCGCGACCAGCTGATAACGGCGGCTTATGGAGAAAGCATTTATGTCGACGACCGTACGATTGATACGCATATCAAGCGTATCCGGCGTAAGTTTCGGGATATCGATAACCAGTTTGATTCAATAGAGACCCTTTACGGCGTGGGTTATAGGTACAAAGACTGATGAACGGTGATATCATTGCCCCTGATTTATCTGGTGAGAAGCTGATGGAAAGTCAGTTGGGCAAGCGACCAATGTCGCCTTTGACCTTGCGTATTCTCAGTCTGAATATAATCGTCTTGGCGGCGGTAGCCATGAGTCTGGTGATTCTGGCTGGCATGCGGGAAATGCTGATACGGAACGAACTTGAAAATCTTGCCACCGAAACCCGGCTTTATGCCTATGCCCTGGCCGTGGTATCGCAAAAAAAGGAAAATATTGATCAGACCCAGCTTCAGCAGGTTATGGAGCTTATAAATATCCGGGGGGAGCAAAAGATAATTTATTCTTTGCCTACTGGTGAAGTGATTTCCGAACTGGGCGATATTCCGCTGCGACCGGCGTTCCAGGAAAAGAAAGACAGGCATCTAAATCTTCTCATGCGCTTTTTTGCGATTATGGAGGATATGTTTTCTGTTGAGTTTTCCCTGCCGCCCTTTCCCGGTGAAAAGAACATGCTGACCGTAGATGATTCAAGCGTGCAGGCCGACATGGAAAATGTGTCGATTTCTGCATGGTCAGGTACGGATGGCGGATTGATTTTATCGTCCTATGCGAATGTGGAGGCCAACGGCCTCCTTATTGGAAAGATTCATTTGCTGCGGCGGGACATTAATCTGGAAACGGCTTTTGCGCAGACGCGTATGGATATACTGCGTTTTCTGGTGTTTTCCCTGATTCTGACATTGGCGTTTTCGCTTTATCTGGCGTCTTTGATCGCGCACCCGCTGCGCCGGCTGGCGATGGCTGCTGAGATATTCCGTTTAAACCGCGGGGCTGACGTTTCTATCCCTGATATGGGCTCCAGGAATGATGAAATCGGAGAATTATCACAGGCGATGCGGGGAATGGCGGCGGCGCTGGTGCAGCGGATTAATTCCATCGAACAATTTGCTGCGGATGTGGCCCATGAATTGAAAAATCCCCTGACATCAATGAAAAGCGCTGTCGAAACGTTGGGAATTGCGAAAAAGGAAGAGGATAAAGCCCGCCTGATGGAAATTATCCTGCATGACCTGAATCGCATGAATCGTCTGATATCGGATATTTCGCAGGCGTCGCGCCTGGATGCGGAACTCACGCGGGATATATTGATGCCGTGTAATTTGCGCAATGTCATTATGCCGTTATTGTCAGTGTATAATCCGCCGTTAGCTTTGCCTGAGGAAGGCAAGGTGGTTCTGGAAGGCTTGGACCGCCCTGTTGTGGTGATGGGTCAAGCCAGCCGACTGGCGCAGGTGTTTGACAATCTGATTTCAAATGCGCTGTCGTTTTCACCGCCGGATAAAAAAGTGATTGTGCGGGTTGAACGTAACAATGAGCGCGTCAAGGTCGTTGTTGAAGATGAGGGGCAGGGGATTCCAGCCAACCGCCTGGGTAAGATTTTTGACAGATTCTATTCAGAACGACCGACAAATGAGGGATTTGGTTTGCATTCCGGGCTTGGCTTGTCTATCGCACGCCAGATTATCGATGCTCATGGCGGGACGATACACGCGGAAAACCGGGTTGATGCGAATGGAACAATTATAGGGGCGCGCTTTGTTGTGCGTTTAAGGGTGCCTTTATCATGATCGAAAACAGCGATATCCCCCTGCAATGCAGTACGCAGCCAGTCTTGATGTTCGTAACGGGCCTGTCCGGGGCGGGCATGTCGTCAGCCATGGATATACTGGAAGATCTGGGGTTTGCTGTTTTTGACAATTTCCCGCTGTCGCTTCTTCCTGCCCTGTTGCAGGAAGAAAAAGACAAACCGCGCTCAATTGCTATCGGTTTTGACTCTCGGACGCGGGACTTTGATCCGATGAAACTACTGGCTACGATTGCCGATTTAAAATCAAAATCCGGCTGGTTGGTTAAAACTATCTTTTTGACGGCGGATGACGCGGTGTTACTCAAGCGTTTTTCGGAAACGCGCCGGACGCATCCAATGGCACGTGACCGCGCTGTGGCGGACGGAATTGCTGCGGAAAAATCGCTGCTATTTCCGTTAAAACATGAAGCCGGTTATGTGATTGATACGTCGGATTTCTCTATCCATGACCTCCGGCGCATTGTCGAAGGCTATGCCGGCGGCCTGCAGCATGGGCGGTTTAATCTCACCCTGATGTCCTTTGCCTATCGCCACGGCTTGCCGCGTGAGGCTGACTTGGTTCTGGATGTGCGCTTCCTAAAAAACCCGAACTGGGAGCCGACTCTGAAGGATAAAACCGGGCAGGATGTGAATGTCCAGGCTTATGTGCGCTCCGATGATGCATATGAAAGCTTCGCGTCAGGCATGAAGCATATGTTTGATTTGCTGCTGCCACGCTATCAGCAGGAAGGCAAAAGTTACCTGACTATTGCGTTTGGCTGTACGGGGGGAAAGCACCGCTCGGTCACGCTGGTGGAAGAAATGGCAATTTATCTGCGCGGACGGGAATTTCCGGTAACTGTGCACCACCGGGAATTAAAAGGGAAATAAATTTTCCTACATTGCAGCATCCAGAGCGGCCTGACGTGCCTTTACGGCATTGGCCGTGCGTTGCAATCCTTCGCCGGCTGCTGACGCGATTCCCAAATTCTGTGTCCCATCGGCAACCCTGTCACGGACTTTATCGGCGGCTGCATGGTTGATATTCGGCTCGGCATTGGACATGGTGGGCGCGCCAATTCCAACTTTGCAGGACATGCGGTTGAAAAATCCGGTTAGATCATCGCACGAAGGTTTAATTGGATTTTGTTCTTTGGAATCTTTTTTTCCGGCCATTTTTCACCCCTATTGCCTCTAATATTATTACGTAAATATAAAATTTTGCTTAAGATATGGCTGTTTTGTGCTAGGGATAGGGACTTTTTATTGAATTTAAGGACTAAAAAATGGCTGAACGTTACAATATCCGCGAAACCGAAGAAAAATGGCGCAAGGCCTGGGACGATCAGAACGTCTTTCAGGTGACCGAGGATTCAGCCAAAAAGAAATACTACGTCATGGAAATGTTCCCGTACCCTTCCGGGCGGATTCACGTGGGCCACGTGCGCAATTATTCGCTCGGGGATGTGGTTGCACGGTATCGCATGGCGCAGGGGTATAACGTGCTGCACCCGATGGGCTGGGACGCCTTTGGCTTACCCGCTGAAAATGCTGCGATTGAACGTGGCGCGCACCCGAAAGACTGGACCTATGAAAACATTGCCGCGATGCGTGTGCAGATGAAGCAGATGGGCCTGTCGCTTGACTGGTCGCGTGAAGTCACCACCTGTGCGCCGGACTATTACAAACACGAACAGAAAATGTTCCTCGATTTCCTGAAAAAAGGCCTCGCGTACCGCAAGGAAATGATGGTCAACTGGGACCCGGTCGATAACACGGTGCTGGCGAACGAACAGGTAATCGACGGCAAGGGCTGGCGCACCGGCGCGGTCGTTGAACGCAAGAAACTCAACCAATGGTCGCTGAAAATCACGGCCTATGCCGAAGAATTAATATCGGCCCTGACCACGCTGGACCGCTGGCCGGACAAGGTCCGCCTGATGCAGGAAAACTGGATCGGCAAATCCCAGGGCCTGCGCTTTACTTTTGACGTGGCCGACCGCCCGGAAAAACTGGATGTCTTCACCACACGGCCGGATACGCTTTTCGGCGCGTCTTTTGCGGCAATGGCGGTGGATCATCCGCTCGCCCAAACCTTGTGCGCAGGCAAGCCGGGCTACGATGATTTCGTGAAAAAATGCGCGGCGACTGGCACTTCCGAAGCCGCCATCGAACAGGCCGAAAAAATCGGGTTCGACACGGGTTATTTCGTTGAGCATCCGTTTGTGAAGGGCCAGAAGCTGCCGCTTTATCTCGCCAATTTTATTCTGCTGGATTACGGCACGGGTGCGATTTTCGGCTGCCCGGCGCATGACCAGCGCGACTTTGAATTCGCCACCAAATACAATCTGCCCATCAAGCAGGTTGTCGCTCCGTCCGATGGTTCCGCCGTTGAACTGCCATTCACCGATGCGGGTGTGGCCATCAATTCCGATTTCCTCAATGGCAAAACCATGGATGAAGCGAAGGCAGCCGCTATTGCCAAAATGGAATCGCTGGGCTGTGGAAAAGGCGTGACTCAATACCGTCTGCGTGACTGGGGTATATCGCGCCAGCGTTATTGGGGATGCCCGATTCCGATTGTCTATTGTGATAAATGCGGCGTGGTGCCGGTACCGGAAGATCAACTGCCGGTCGAACTGCCTTATGACGTGACATTTGATAAGCCGGGCAACCCGCTCGACCACCATCCAACCTGGAAGCACACGACCTGCCCGACCTGCAAAGGCGCAGCACAACGTGAAACCGATACATTCGATACATTCTTTGAATCGTCGTGGTATTTCGCGCGCTATACCGACCCTCAAAATGAGAGCATTGCCTTTGCGCGCGACAAGGCCTCCTACTGGCTGCCGGTCGACCAGTATATCGGCGGGGTGGAGCATGCCGTGCTGCACCTGCTGTACTCACGCTTCTTTACCCGTGCCTTGTCGGAATGCGGGTACATGGATACGCCGGAACCGTTTGCGGGCCTGTATACCCAGGGCATGATTAATCATATGACCTACAAGGATAAAGCAGGCAAATGGGTCACCCCGAAAGAGGTGATGAAGGACGAGAACGGCAACTGGGTGATGGCCACGGGCAATCATGAACCAGTGACCGCTGGGCGTGTCGAAAAAATGTCCAAATCCAAACGCAACACCATCGACCCGCAGGATATCCTGGATACCTACGGCGCCGACTCCGCGCGTATGTTTATCCTCTCGGATTCCCCGCCGGACCGGGATCTGGAATGGACAGAATCCGGGCTGGACGGCGCGTGGCGCTTCCTCAACCGCCTGCACCGCATGGTGGTGGACAATCTTGATGCATTGAACGCCAAAGCTGTTGGTGAACCGTCCGATGCCGCAAAAAAACTGCAGCAGAAAGCGCACCAGACAATTCATGCGGTAGCCCGGGATATCGAAGCTTTCCACATGAACAAGGCAGTTGCGCGTCTGCGTGAACTGGCCAACATGATCGAAGCGTTTAAGCCGGAATCCGGGGACGCCGGTATTTTCCGTGAAGCGGTTGAATTCATGCTGCAAGGCCTGAACCCGATGATCCCGCATATTACCGAAGAACTCTGGGCCGAACTGGGGCATCAAACCATGTTGGTAAAATCGGCCTGGCCCAAAGTGAACCTGGATTTTCTCAAGGAAGATACGGTGACGATTGCGGTGCAGATTAATGGCAAGTTGAAGGCGACCATTACGTTACCGGCGAACGCCGACCAGAAACAAGCCGAAGAAACCGCATTGGCCGAAGACAATGTGGTCCGCGCCCTTGAAGGCAAGACAGTCCGCAAGGTCATCGTCGTGCCAAATAAAATCGTGAATGTGGTCGCGGGTTAGTTGTCGTTTGCTAATTATTTGACAAACCGAACTTATGTATTATAGAAATAGATGAAT
>CAMLMM010000006.1 GCA_946481105.1 uncultured Alphaproteobacteria bacterium | reverse complement strand
TCATTCATGGCAACATTATCGGTACCGTAAATTCCTCTTTCCGTACCTGCCGGCCGTCTGTTCCCGGCAGATTCAGATCCAGCAGGATAAGCGAAGGCTTTCGTATCGGGCATGTATTGCTATCCGCGAGACCAAGAAAGTTCAGCGCCTGGTCGCCATCGGTGCAGTGATGGACAGAAGGTGTAAATTCCACCTTGAGAAAAGAACGGGAAATAATTTCAAAGTCCACCGGGCTGTCTTCCACAATCAGGACGTAGTGACCCGAACCATCATAGGGTCGAAGCATATTTAATATCGCCATGCTCAGTCACCCTCCAGGGTAAAGTAAAATATTGTTCCCTCGTCGATCTGGGACTCGACCCATATTTTTCCATTATGCTGGGCAACAATTTTCTTAACGATAGTCAGCCCGGCGCCAGTGCCACCACCATAGGCATCACGCGTATGAAGCCGTTTAAACATTTTAAAAATAGATTCATAATGTTTTTCCGGTATGCCAATACCGTTATCCTTGACGTAAAATACGGTGCGCCCCGGCAAATCCTTGTGCGTTGTGGTTACGCCAATGGTAATGTGTTTTTCCTGGCGTTCATTATACTTAATACCATTGGTAATCAGGTTGCGGAATATTTCGCCGACGCGCGCCTGATCGCATACCAGCGTAGGCAAAGGCGTTTCGATGAATACCTGGGCTTTTTGCTCGGCCAGGTAAGGCTCCAGCATTTCCAGTATTTCAGCCACCACTTTATTCAGGTCCATGCTGGCAAAGGACATGCCGATTTTATTCAGGCGCGAAAAATAAAGAAGCCTGTCGATCAAGTCTTCCATGCGCTTGGACAATCGTATCAGGCTTTGCAGCTTATCATTGCCATCTTCGCCGAGCACGTGCCCGTAATCTTCCTGCAGGAATTGTGAGTAGCTGTAAATGCCCCGGACCGGTTCCTTGAGGTCGTGGGAGACGATATAAACAAAATCATCAAGTTCGCGGTTACTATGTTCCAGAGCTTCGGTGTATTTTTTCAGTTGCGATTCGTGCTGCTTCTGCGCGGTGATATCACGCAGCTGCGCTACGAAAAAGCGTACGCCATCGCAATTGACCTCGCGCATTCCTAACCACAGGGGGAATTTTAAGCCATGTGCGCGTAAGCCTGCCACTTCGCATGTTGTGGATGTAATCGGGCAATCAATTATGAGCTGTCGAATATGTGAACCGATAACTTTTTCTGCGCCGTAGCCGAACAGATCCGCGCAAGCCAGATTATAGGAAAGAATGATGCCGCTGGAATCAGTTACCACAATGCCCTCGACAGTATTGTCGAGAATTGCGTGTAGTTGCCGTTCGCTGAATGATCCGGTTTTCTCCGATTCCATCATGTCCCCATTTCCAAAACATGTGCATTCATGAGCGTTATGGGCATGACTATAATCCCTTTTTTCTTTGTCTGGTAGTATTATTGATTCAGGGAAACTTTCTTGCACCTTGATTCAAAAGGGTAATATTTTTATTTGGGGAATCTGTAAACTTTGCCTAAATTTTTACATGAAAAACCATTCCTTTTTGGTGAAAGCCTGTGCTACAATTGAATCAAGCGCACAATTTTTTCTGTGTCACATCTGCTTCAAAGGGCACGTTTTCGCTTTTTGATAGTATGTAAGATGTTATCCCTTTTCTTAACTGTGATCAGGGATGTTGCGTAAATCACAAGCTAAATCAAAAAAAAGAAACTACCTGGGTGTTATTTCTAAACCAGAACAAGGGAGATTGTTATGACGATACAATCATTAAATTCAGTGCATATTGCATCACCGCCGGATACGCGGGAACTCAATATTCTTCTCGTTGAGGATAGCGAGACCGATGCCTACACCGTTCAGCGCATTCTCGGGGCTTATATGCCCTGCGCCTGCAATATTATTCATGTCACGACCATTTACGAGGCGGAGAATGTTCTCTCCAGCCGCAATGATCTGCATGTGGTCTTGCTGGATCTGGGTCTGCCTGATTCTTCGGGGGGAGCCGATGCCTATGAGCGTCTGGAGGTGTTTAAAGAACGCGTACCTATTATCGTGTTGACAAGTGTTGAGGATCATAACCTGGCCATGAGTGTGGTGGGGATTGGCGCTCAAGATTATGTCTATAAAGATTCTGTGTCGAAACAACCTGAAAATCTATGCCGCACTATTCAGTTTGCTATCGGTCGCCACCATAGCCTGAAAGAAAGCCGTAAAAATATGGTTCACGCGCTGGAACAGCAGGAGGAGCTGCTGCATCTGGTGACAGGTTCGTATTCTTACTGGCAGGGAAATCAGTAGCCCTGCCTTTATAGGCAAAGCCGCTAAAATTAGTCTTGGTGCTTTGCCTCTGCTGGGATAAAACCAGCAAATGGATGTTTACCACACCTTGAATGAATTACCGGAAGACGCACGTAAGGCTGTTGCTGCCATTGGTAATTTTGATGCTGTGCATCGCGGTCATCAGGACTTGATCGCGCAGGCCAAACGTGAAGCTGCCCAGCGAAAAACCAAGCTGGCTGTTATGACGTTTGAACCGCATCCACGCCGTATTTTCCGTCCGGATGACCAGCCATTCCGTGTAACGCCATTGTCCCTGAAACTCGACCGATTAAAGCAATTGGGTGTTGATATTGTTTATGTCGTGAATTTCGACTGGGAATTTGCAGGCCAGTCCGCGCTTGATTTTATAAACACCCTGAAAAACCAGATTAACCCAGCGGCCATTGTGGTGGGCATGGATTTTCATTTCGGCCATAACCGCAGCGGGTCAGTTGAATTAATGCGTGATCAGGGACTGGATGTCGTTGCTGCCAATTTAACAGCCGACTCGCGACACGGGATTATTTCGGCGACGCGCATCCGTGGTCTTATTCAGTCAGGCCATATTGATGAAGCCAACCAGCTTCTGGGTTGGTCATGGGAAATTCGTGGGATTGTCCAGCATGGCGATAAGCGCGGACGCGAACTTGGCTATCCGACCGCGAATGTACCACTGGGTGAGACGATACATCCCGCTTATGGCGTGTATGCGTGCTGGGTGCAGGTGCCCGGCCATGCCGATTGGTATCGGGCTGCAACCAATATTGGCATTCGCCCGATGTTTGAAACGAAAACGGCGTTGGTCGAAGCGCATATTCTGGATTTCAAGGGTGATTTATACGGGCGGGAGTTGCGTATCCGTCCGGTGAAGAAAATACGCGATGAAATGAAATTTGGCGCGCTGGACGCTTTGACTGAACAGATCGAAAAAGACTGTGCAGAAACGCGCACTATCCTGACCGGAATTTAGAACCAGCTACGGAAATTATTGATTCTGTACCCTTTGACGGCGCGGGACAGGCCGCGCGCCAGACGCCACACGGCATATATCTGCGCCGGGGCTAGCCATACTAGTGCGGTTTTAAGGATAAGGTCGGTATTGTCATTTAAATAGGCTTCACTGGCAGCCTGAATATCTGCTTCAGTTGGAATGCCGCCGCTGTTAATCATACCCATCAACTGGTCTATCGCAGCCATGTTCCCCTGCTGGGAGACAACGTAGCCTGCACCGCATAGTCCGATCAGCAGGAATGTCGTCCATATCCAGATGGTACGGATAATGAAAATGGCGTGATGGGTTTCAAGGCTGTCCTTGTCGGATTTACTTTCAAGGACATAGGAAAAAATAAGGGCAAGCAGAACAGCCACGGCGCCCACATTCTGGGCGGTCATATACGGCAGGCAGCTCATCAATACGCCAAAGGCCAGTACAGCGTAAAGTCCCAGTATTTTATGCAACGGTGCGATGGTCATGGTTACTTTCGTCCAAAAAGTTTTTCAATATCAAGAAGGGATAGCGCCACAAAGGTCGGGCGCCCGTGATTGCACTGGCCTGCCAATGGGGTGGACTCCATGTCGCGCAGCAGGGCATTCATTTCTGGGGTGCTTAGGCGGCGCCCGGAGCGTACCGACCCGTGACATGCCATCGTCGAGAGGGTGGCGTTCAGCTTTTCTTCAAGCTTGGTTGATTTATCCTGATCGCGCAGTTCATCGGCGAGATCGCGCAGTAACTTCTGCGGATCGATTTTATTGATAAGCAAAGCCGGGATAGCGCGAATGGCGATGGCCCCTGCGCCGAATGGTTCAATCTCAAGACCGGACTGGGCGAATATATCGCGGTGATCCAGCAGGCGCAGGCAATCCGTATCATCGAGGTTGACGATTTCAGGGGTGAGGAGAGGTTGGACTTCAATCCCGTTTTCGGCTACTTGGGCTTTGAACCGTTCATACACCAGACGCTCATGTGCCGCATGCTGGTCGACGATCACAATACCGTCGGCAGTTTGTGTGATGATATAATTTTCATGTATCTGCGCCCGGGCGGAACCGAGGGGATAGTTATTTTCTTCGGGAGCTTCGGCAGGCAATGCATCAAAGCGGGTTGATGGGACGAAGTCCATGCGGGGTTGATATGCGTTGGTGGCGAACTCGCTGAGTTGCCGTTGCGTGCCGCCCTGATAAGAGGGGGCGTAGGGTGTAAGATAGGCACGGGGATTAAAACCAGCAGCGGGAGTATCGGCATTCGCGCGTCCGGTTTCAAGTTGAGACAGAAGACGATCGGTCAATGAGGTCACGGAGGTAACAGGCTGATCGTGAATGGCATGGCGCAGGGCGCTGACAATCAAGCCACGTACCAGCGCGCCATCACGGAAGCGCACTTCGGCTTTGGCCGGGTGAACATTCACGTCGACTTCATCCGGCGGGACATCCAGAAACAGCACCACGACCGGATAGCGGTCCTTGGCCATCACGTCCATATACCCGGCACGGACAGCCCCCAGTAATTGTTTATCGCGTACCGTGCGGCCATTCACAAACAGAAACTGGCGTTGCGCAGTCCCGGCATTGTGGGTTGGTTTGCTGATCCAGCCTGTCAGGCGGTGGCCACCCCGCGTAACATCAATCCGCATGGCGTTGGCCATAAAATCATCGCCCATGATATCGCGCAGGCGGCGTTCTTCCATTTGCATTTTATCCGTGTCCAGAACCGGATAATGAAAAGACGGGGAACCGTTATGTGTAAGGCGGAACGCTACTTGCGGATAAGCGAGAGCCATACGCTGCATCATATCCTTGACGGCAGCATACTCGGTGGCCGAGGTCTTCAGGAATTTCAGGCGGGCGGGTGTCAAATAAAACAGGTCGCGGATTTCGATGGTAGTGCCGTCAACATGGGCGGACGGACGGACGGGTTTCTTTTGGCCATCTTCAACTTCGATTTCATGCGCGTCCGCACCACGGTCGCGGGTCATTATTTTCATGCGGCTGACCGACGCGATAGAAGGCAGGGCTTCGCCCCGGAAACCCAGAAAATTTATATTCAGCAAATTGCCATCAGGAAGTTTCGAGGTGGCGTGCCTGTCAAGCGCGGCCACCAGATCATCGGCACCCATGCCAAAGCCGTTATCGCGGACAAGTATCAGTTGCTTCCCGCCATCGAGCAATTCAACCTCGATACGTGTAGCGGTAGCATCAATGGCGTTTTCCACCAGTTCCTTGACGGCGGAAGCCGGGCGCTCCACCACTTCGCCGGCGGCGATCTGGTTAATCAGCGTATTGGGAAGTTGCTGGATGCGGCCCATCAGAAATCAACACATTTGCCGTTTATTTCCCAGTCGCCATAGCGCGTGGCCTCAGGCGCATTCTTCCGACCGCCAAATTCCGGTGGAAGGGCTGGCTGAGATGCTACGGGCTGTTGCGATGCAACAGGTTCGCCCGCATTTTTAGGGGTGACGCTGGGGTCGTTTTTGTCTATGGTCATGGCCTGTAGCTTAAAGACTTTGCCGGAAAACAGAAAGATAAATGATGTCAAAAGCCGCCGAAATTTTAAAGCCCTTTCGCGCCCGTATCGACAGTCTGGACGACCGGATTGTTGACCTGCTGGTTGAACGTCTGGGCGTTATCCGCGAAGTCGCGGCGATAAAGTCCGAACATAAAATCCCCGTTGTCCTTGAGGACCGCCTGAAAGAAGTTATCGACCGCGTGGGCGACCGCGCCGGTGAAGATAATGAAGACATGGTTTGTGAAATCTATGCGCTGATACTGGCCATCAGTTGCGACCTGGAAGAGGAAATGACGACCGGCGAGTCAAAATTTTCTGATTAACATAATCAAAAATTAATCCGCTGAAATCCCGGTGTCAATTTACAGTCCGGCATTTTTCAGATACATATACAAACATGTCGCAAGCACCTTCATCCCCGTCCCAGCCTGATTTATATGATGCAGCACCCCCTGGGGATATGCTTCAGGCCCGCAAGGTTGCCCTTGATATTCTTCAACAGGTATTTGTCAAAAAACATACGCTTGATCAGGCGCTCGACGAAAGTTCCGGTTTTACTACATTAAATCAGCGTGACCGGGCATTTGTCCGTATGCTGGTGACAACCGTTATTCGCCGTCTGGGGCAGATAGATGATTTAATCCGCCGCTCTCTGTCGCGGCCCGACCAGCCCATCAATCCGCCCGTGCTGGAATTCATTCTGCGTATGGGTGTTGCGCAATTGATTTTCATGAATATTCCCGATCATGCTGCCGTCAATACGTCGGTGCTGCTGGTGGAGGCCGAAGGCCACGGGCGCATGAAAGGATTCATCAACGCGCTGTTGCGCCGTATTGCCGCTGAAGGCAAGGACTGGACCACACGGCAGGATATCGCCCGTCTCAATACGCCGGAATGGATGTTGAAAATGTGGATTGATGATTATGGCCTGAAGGGTGCGCTTGATATCGCCGTGGCCAATCTGCAGGAACCATCGCTGGATATCACGTTAAAAGAACCGGAAACAGCCGCGCACTGGGCTGAAACATTGGGGGCGCAGGTAATGCCGACCGGTAGCCTGCGTTTGCAGAATGCCCGGATGGTGCAGGATTTGCCAGGATATAATGACGGGATGTGGTGGGTGCAGGATGCCGCCGCTGCCATTCCGGCACAATTGTTTGGCAATCTACCCAGTGAGGAAAGCGTAGTCGATTTATGCGCCGCGCCAGGTGGGAAAACGTCGCAGTTAGCCAGCGCCGGGGCAAATGTAATCGCCGTTGATCGGTCAGCGAAGCGCCTGCAGCGTTTGCAGGAAAATATGCGTCGTTTGAAACTTGGTCATCTGGTGCGGACTGAAGTGGCCGATGCCGCGGTCTGGCGTCCGCGGGAACCCGTACATTTTATTTTGCTGGATGCGCCGTGTTCGGCCACCGGAACCGTGCGCCGTAACCCGGATGTCATCTGGATGAAAACAAAAGCGGATATCAGTTCGCTGGTTGAATTGCAGGCGCGACTGCTGACCAATGCTATCAAAATGCTCGCCCCTGGCGGGATTCTGATTTACTGCACCTGTTCGCTGCAGAAAGAAGAAGGGGAACATCAGATTGAAAAGCTCCTCGCGAATTATGAGGAAATGGACCGCGTACCGATTCAGGCGCAGGAAGTGGGCGGAGTCAGCGAGATTGTCACACCGCGCGGCGATATACGTATCCTGCCGCATCATCTGGGTGTTGTTGGCGGGATGGACGGTTTCTACGTAAGCCGTCTGCGCAAACGTAATATGTGATCGACCATGACGGAACAAGATGTTCTTGTCCTGGTAGCTGGCGCTTCAGTCAAACTTACAGAAAACTTTATCCCTTTTCAGGTGTCGCGATGGCTGCGCGAAGGCGTTGCCGCTGAGGTAGACACGCTTTTTACAGCCGAGCAATTTAATCAACTGCGCGATCAAATGGCGAAGCATGAGATTGATGTATTCCGCATCAATTCAGCCTATCGCCGCAAGAAACTTTTACTGGCCGATATGGATGCTACTATCGTCGAAGGCGAAACGCTGGATGAACTCGCTGCGGCTTGCGGATTGAAAGACGAAATTTCTGCGATCACGCAACAGGCGATGCGCGGCGAAATTGATTTTAAGCAGGCATTACGTGCGCGTGTAGCAAAATTAAAAGGATTGCCCGTTACTGAGCTTCGGAACACACTCGATAAAATGGTTCTAACGCCGGGGGCGCGTGACATGGTGCGGGTGATGAGCCATTATGGCGCAACCTGCGTACTCGTGTCCGGTGGGTTCACCTTCTTTACAAACGCCATTGCCCGTCAATGCGGGTTTCAGTTCAATCATGGGAATGAACTGGAAATAAGCGGCAATACCTTGACCGGGCAGGTGCTTGATCCCATTCTTGATAAAGACGCCAAGAAAATGTTTTTGACAGAATATACATCAAAACTAGGGCTGCATGCAGCAGAAACGCTGGCGGTGGGTGATGGCGCCAATGATATCCCGATGCTGGAAAATGCCGGGCTTGGGGTTGGTTATCGCCCTAAACCATTGGTTAAGGAACATGTGCAAAACTATATGGTGTTTTCGGACCATATGGCCCTGTTATATGTTCAGGGATATACTGGGGCCGAAATCGATGCGGTTCTGAATTCGTCAAAAGGCTAATGTTTCATGGCTGAACAAAAAATTCGTTATAAAGTTCCGGATGAGCAACTCGAGGAGTTGATCCATAAATATTGCCGTGATTTTACACAGCTGGCTCGGATGAATCGTTTCGATCCCATTACAGGTCGTGACGAAGAAATCGATCAGGCTATTCTTATTCTGCTGCAGAAGGGACGTAAGAACGTCGCGCTGCTGGCACCCGCTGGTGTGGGTAAAACTGCCCTTTGCGCTGGCCTGGCGCAAAAGATTGTGGCCGGGCAGGTGCCCGACTATCTAAAGGATGCGCGCGTGATGGAAATTGACCTCGCGGCCATGTCGGGTGGAACACTCGGTCCGGCCGAATTCCAGGGGCGCTTCCTGCCGCTGTGCAAAGGCATTGCCGAACGTTACCACGATCCAGACCTGCCAAAGACAATTCTGTTTATCGATGAAATGCACCAGATTATGCCGTCGTGTGAAGGCAGCGCGTATAAAGGCCTGTCTGAGGTAATGAAGCCGTATCTGACGGTGGGTGATTTGCACATTATTGGGGCAACAACGCTGGATGAATTCCGGATTTACGTGGCGCTTGACCCTGCGATGGACCGCCGTTTTCAGAAAGTGTTCCTGTCCATTCCAAACGTCCCGCAGACAATTGAGATCATGAAAAATCTCAGGGCAGGTTATGAGAAGCATCATAAATTAAGCGTGTCGGACAAGACGATTGATATTATTGTGAACCTGACCGAAGAACATATGCGCAAGCGTAACCAGCCGGATAAATCCATTATCATGATGGACGCGGCGATGGCGCACCATGTAAAGCTGCATGGCACAGGCGGAGAGCTCGACCCGAAATCGGTGTATTACATGATTTCCAAGGAGACGGGTATTCACCCGGACGCGTTGGCGCGTTAAACAAGTGCGCTTATCCAGATAATAACCGCAATCAGAATAGCCATCAGCACGGCAGCACTGCCGGTGTCTTTCGCTTTTTTGGCCAATGGATGAATTTCAGGACCATGGCGGTCAATGGCCGCTTCGATCGCGCTATTGATCAGTTCAAACGCCATAACCAAAAATATGCTGCCGCACATCAGGCCGGCTGCCAGTGCCGAAGGGGCGATAAAAAACGCTAATGGGAGAAGGGCGATGGCCGCCGCCACCTCCTGACGGAAGGCGGCCTCGTCATGAAAAGCGGCTTTGAGGCCATCCAAACTGTAAAAAAACGCATTGATAAGACGCTGCAAAACTGGGTATTTAATGGGGATCGTCATGGAGAAAGCCTTTCAGAAAAATCGCCGCAATTTGCCGAAAAGACTTGCCAGCGCGATTCGGTATAATTTATAACTTAAATAACGCCCCTGTTCGCCCCCAAAACTCGCTTTCTACGCATTATGAATAAGCAACCGATTCGCATAGCGCCTTCGATTCTCTCGGCTGATTTCGCTCATCTGGGGGAGGCGGTGCAATCGATTGATAAAGCCGGGGCTGATTATATACATATTGATGTCATGGACGGTCATTTTGTTCCGAACCTGACGATTGGGCCACTGGTCGTAAAAGCTTTGCGCCCCTGTTCGGCCAAAATATTTGACGTTCACCTGATGATTTCCCCGGTTGATCATTTCCTAAAGGATTTTGCCGATGCCGGGGCCGATATTATCACGGTTCATCCGGAAGCGGGCCCGCATGTGCATCGCAGCCTGCAGACGATTAAAGCTCTCGGTAAAAAAGCCGGTATTGCCTTGAATCCATCCACCCCGCTATCGGCAATTGCCCATGTGATGGATCTGGTTGATTTAATTTTGATTATGACCGTCAATCCTGGCTTCGGTGGACAGTCTTTTATTCCATTACTGAACAAAATTGCCGACGCCAAAAAGATGATTGATGCAACAGGCCGCGCAATCGATCTGGAAGTTGACGGCGGTATCACGCCGCAGACTGCGCCGGATGTTATCAAAGCTGGGGCTAATGTATTGGTAGCGGGAACGGCGGTATTCAAGAATGGTCCAGCGCAATATGCGCAATCAATCGCGGCATTGCGGGGGTAAGCTATCGTGGTTAGCCTCGCCTTGAAACCTTCACGTTTTCTGGATGATATTAAGCGGCAGGCCGCTCAGGTGGCGTGCTCCAGTTCCTTTTATCATTGGCTGATTTCATCGGGTGAATGTCCAAGCCAGCTGAAAATGCGTCTGACGGATCCCTGGCCGGGCAGGCCGGAGATCGGGCAGATGATGTGCCGGGGCGTGTTGATACGCGGTAATCAGAGTCTGCGTCTGGATCATATCAATTGGCACACGATTGGCGACAATCCGCTTTGGGGAAAAATCGTTCATGAATTTTCCTGGTTGCGGGATCTGCGGGCCGTAGGGGGGGATGCGTCACGCTTACTGGCGCGTCAGATGTTTGAAGAATGGATGGTGGCGCATGATCGCTGGTCAGAGAAAGTCTGGCGTGGCGATATTATGGGGCAGCGCCTGACCATGTGGTTATCTTTTTTTGACTTTTTCTGTGGTAGCGCCGATGAAGAGTTTCAAAAAAAATATTTTGTAAGTCTGAATGCACAGGCACGCCATCTGTCACGTATTTTTCCGGGCAATTTGTCCGGCATAGGCCTGTTACAGGCGGCGCAGGGACTGATATATGCCGGGTTATCGCTGCCGGGGCGTGATGACTGGGTGGTGCAGGGATTCCAGGCGATTCTGAAAGAAATTCCGGTTCAAATACGCAAAGACGGCACACATATTTCCGGCTGCGCACAGAAGCTGTTGAACGTCATGCAGATATTGCTGGATTTGCGTTACGCTCTGAACCGTGCGGAACTGCCAGTGCCGCCGGTTATTCAGCAGGCGATTGAACGTACGGGCCCGGCATTGCGATTTTTTATTTACCCTGACCGAAAATTGGGCTTGTTTCATGGCGCGCAGGAATGCGACGTTGACATGCTTGACGCTGTTTTAACCCAGCTGCGCGGCGGGAAACGCAATGATAAAGGTCCGGCATTGGCCGGGGTCGAGCGTGTCATGCTGGGTCGTGCTTTGCTGATGGTGGATGCGGGGGCCGTGCCGCCGGAACCGTATAGCAAGGATTACCATTCGGCGCCGCTGTCATTTGAGTTTGCTTATGGGCGCGAACGTATCTTCACCAATTGCGGAGGCCATCCGTCCCATGAAGGCTGGCAGCAGGGCTTACGCCACACGGCCGCGCATAATGCGTTGACACTGAATGGCCGGCCTGTGCATGAATTTGCCGCCGATGGGGCCATCCTGCATCCGCATGGACCTATCTGTTCTGTACGCCGTGAAAACAAAGAAGCGTGTCTTATCGATGTGTCGCATGACGGATTCATGGCAAAATCCGGCATTGAACATGCGCGGCGTTTCTATCTGGCGGAGCAGGGCCATGATCTGCGAGGTGAAGATACGCTCACTGCGCATGTGACGTTGACGAAACCAGTTAATGTGGCGGTACGTTTCCATCTGCATCCACGCATTCTGGTGTCCGGCGTTGAGGATGGAAATAATGCCGTGCTGACTCTTCCGGCGGGGAGTGTCTGGCATTTTCATGGCGTGGGTGCCAAGCTGCATGTTGAGCCGAGTGTGTATTTAGGCAGTGGGTTAAAGCCGCAGCCGACCAAACAGCTGGTATTAACCATTCCCATGAATTCTGACCGCATCCAGGTAAAATGGGCCTTGCAGCGGGAATAAGACCAAACTGATACGCTGCGTTGCATATTTTCTTGACAAAACTTTCCAATTGCCTGACCATTATAGAAATTAAAATGATCAGGGAAGCCTATGTATCTGAGTTCGTTTAGCGCCGCTGTTTTAGGGAAGCCACAATTCCGCGTCGATCCTGTCGTTCCTGTCAGCTACCGTGATGAGGAGCTTCCCAATGGCGAGGTATTGTTTTCGTTGCCGAATGGCGTGAGCGCCGAAAACTTTTTCAGTGATATGCGCCGCCATATTGGTTTCTTGATAAGGAATGATATCACGATTTTACGCGCGGCATTGGACTATGCTGACAAGACCGGCAAAATCATGAGTGTGAATGCCAATGTGGAAACTGTATTCTCGAAAGAATTTGAAGAATTAATGGCTGAACGTCATGCTCAAGGTAAGCCGAGGCATTGGAAGGAGATTACCGAACATGGTGGTGTACCAGATAATGCCGATCCAGCACGTTTGAAATATCTGCATAAGAAATATGGCGTCAAGTTTTTTCTCGATGACCTGGATCCATCCCAATCGGAAACATATCAGCGCCTGGAAGCGTTAGGGGATAATGTCCAGGGATTGAAATTCGCGCATCAGGTATGGCACCGCATCCGTAAAAATTTGGAATCCTCCGAAGTGGAATTTATCCGCAAAATTTGCGAAGCTTATTCTGGTTGTGTAATTACCATGGAAGGGGTAACGGAGCGTGACCAGCCTCTATTACCTTATATGCAGGGTATTGGTATAACCGCGATGCAGATGTACCATCCAGTCAAAATGCAGCAATATGCGCCTGAAGCGACCTCTGCTACGGAACTTGCACCAGCAGCTTAATCTGTTAAACTGCCCGTATGGCCAAATCAAAAATATCTTATATCTGTCAGTCCTGCGGGTCCGTGTATGCACAATGGGCCGGGAAATGCGAAGCTTGTGGCGAATGGAATTCGTTGCAAGCCGAAGCGAGTGAGGCAGGTCCACCGAAAAGTCTTGGCAATGTCAAAAAAGGCAAATCCATTGATCTGGTCAGCCTGCAGATTACCGAAGATAAAAAAGTACAGCGCCATGTCACCGGATTTAAAGAATTCGACCGTGTGACAGGCGGTGGGTTGGTACCAGGTTGCGCCATTCTTCTGGGGGGGGATCCTGGCATAGGAAAATCGACACTATTGTTGCAGGTTGTCTGCGCGCTTGCGCAAAAAGGCCTGACTTGTGTTTATGTGTCAGGTGAGGAAGCGGTTGATCAGGTCAGGTTGCGTGCGCAGCGGTTAGGTCTTGATAAAGCCCCTGTTGCACTGGCATCTGCCACGAATGTACGTGAAATCGCCGCGACGATGGAGCAGTCAGAAATAGATGTGCTGGTTATCGATTCCATTCAAACCATGTATGTCGATACCGTTGAAAGCGCGCCGGGGACGGTGACGCAGGTGCGGACGGCGGCGCAGGAACTGATACGCCTGGCCAAGAAAACCGGGACGGCCACATTCTTTGTCGGCCACGTGACCAAAGATGGTCAGATTGCCGGACCGCGTGTGCTGGAGCATATGGTTGATACCGTTTTGTATTTTGAAGGTGATCGTGGGCACCAGTTCCGTATCTTGCGTACCGTCAAAAACCGTTTTGGCGCGACCGATGAAATCGGCGTGTTTGAAATGGGTGAGCTGGGGTTATCCGAGGTGGGAAATCCATCGGCCCTATTTCTGTCGCAACGTCAGCCGGATGTGACGGGCAGCGCCGTCTTTGCCGGAATGGAAGGGACGCGTCCGTTATTGGTTGAAGTACAGGCACTGGTGGCCCCTGCACCCTATGGTGCGCCACGGCGTTCCGTAATCGGGTGGGACCCAAACCGGTTATCCATGATACTGGCCGTGCTCGAAGCGCGGTGTGGCATGGCGTTTTCCGGGAGTGAGGTTTACCTCAATATGGCTGGCGGTATCCGTATTTCCGAACCGGCGGCGGATTTGGCCGTGGCTGCAGCGCTAATCAGCGCGTTGCAGGGGCGGCCAGTCCCGTCGGAAACCGTTTTCTTTGGTGAAGTCGGCCTGTCCGGTGAAGTACGGGCGGTATCGCAGCAGGATCAGCGCCTGAAAGAAGCAGCAAAACTTGGCTTTACCGAAGCGTGTATTACAGCCAATCGCACGTCACGGCAGAAAAATGCGGCACCGGAGGGGCTGAATATCGCGGAAATGGCCCATCTGGACGATTTGATTGGGTTTATGCGTGAAGGCGGAACTGTACAGAAGCGTCCGGCGCGGGCTGTCTAAAGTCTTGCTTTTTGCCACAAATTTCCTTATCACTTTCCCCATCACCACCCGCGGGAAAATGTATTTATGAATATTGCTCTCTTCGTTGATATTGGCGTCGTCCTCGTCCTTCTTATTTCAGCCGGGGTGTCGTTTTTCCGGGGATTTATTCGTGAAGTTCTGACTATTTTTGGTGTGTTGGGCGGCGCTATGGCCGCTTTTATGTTTGGCGATGATTTGAAGCCACTGATGGCATCATGGTTCGGTATCGAAAAAGATAAAGACCCCGGCAAATTATTTGATCTGATCCCGATGAACCTGGTGGCGGATGTCGCCGCTTATGCCAGTATATTTATCGGTGTATTTATTCTGTTGCAGGTAATCAGCCATTTTCTGGCGAGTGCCGTTCGGGCGCTGGGACTTGGTCCCGTCGACCGTACCCTGGGGGTTTTCTTTGGAATCGGGCGGGGCATATTACTTTTGGGTATTCTTTATCTGCCGTTCAGCCTGATTTTGCCGGATAGCAAAAAAGAATGGTTGAATGATTCCAAGACCATGTTCTTTGTACAGGAAACCAGTGAATGGATGGCGTCCTATCTGCCGCAGGAAAAAGATGCAAAAGCTGCGGCTGAAACAACACGGGATAAACTGAAGGAAATAGATGTACTGGGTGACAAACGTATTGTACCGGATGCCGTCCAGAAGATGGAAGATTTGAAGCAGCAGGGTTATGACGCCATGGACCGGAACAATCTGGATAAACTTATGGACGATAAATCGGCTACACCGCCACAGCAAGGAAATGTCAATGAATAACGTGACCACCGACCCGTTTGATGACGATAAGCTGAAAGAGGAATGCGGCATATTTGGCATCTTCAATCATGAAGATGCGGCGACATTGACAGCTTTAGGGCTTCACGCGCTTCAGCACCGCGGACAGGAGTCATCCGGTATCGTATCCAATGACGGATCGGAATTTTACGTGCATCGCGGGCTGGGTCTGGTCGACGATATTTTCAACGACCAGGATATTATCGCCCGCCTGAAAGGGCATTATGCTATCGGCCATAACCGTTATGCAACGACCGGCGGCACCATGTTGCGCAATGTGCAGCCACTTTATGCCGAATTGTCATTTGGCGGATTCACCGTTGCACATAACGGCAACTTGACCAACGCGCTGAAAATCCGGGAAGATCTGGTGGAAAAAGGGTCGCTCTTCCAGTCAACCAGCGATACCGAGGTTATTATTCATCTGGTGGCCTTGTCGCGGAAACGTACAGTCGTTGAAAAACTGGTTGAATCGCTCAAACAAATTGAAGGGGCCTATTCACTGGTCTGTTTTGCCGAAGGCCGCATGATCGGTGTGCGCGACCCGTATGGGTTCCGTCCGCTGGTTTTAGGCCGTCTAGGTGAAGCCTATGTGCTGTCGTCCGAAACCTGCGGTCTCGATATAATCGGTGCCGACTATGTTCGTGATATCCAACCGGGCGAAATGGTGCTGATTACGAAAGAAGGCATCCAGAGTACGCGTCCTTTTGAATCGGCGCCGTCGCGATTTTGTATTTTTGAATATATTTATTTCGCGCGTCCCGACAGCATCATGGAAGGGCGTTCCGTCTATGATATGCGCAAAGCCATTGGCGGCGTGCTGGCGCAGGAAGCCCCGTGTGATGTGGATGTCGTGGTACCTGTCCCTGATAGCGGTGTTCCGGCGGCGCTGGGCTTTGCCGAAGCCAGCGATATTCCGTTCGAGTTGGGTATCATCCGCAATCATTACGTGGGCCGCACCTTTATTGAGCCAACGCAGAAAATCCGCCATCTGGGGGTCAAGCGAAAACATAATGCCAACCGCGGTATTATCGAAGGTAAGCGTGTCGTATTGGTCGATGATTCCATCGTACGTGGAACGACCTCGCGTAAAATTGTCGAAATGATCCGTGCCGCAGGCGCCACCGAGGTGCATATGCGCATTTCGTCGCCACCGGTGAAACATAGTTGCTTCTACGGTATTGATACGCCATCGACGGATGAATTGCTGGCGTCATCACATTCGGTGCAACAGATTGCCGATTTTATCGGCGTGGATTCGCTGGCTTTTATTTCTGAGGAAGGCCTGTACAAGGCGATGGGCGAAGCAGGGCGCAATGCGCAGAAACCACAATTCTGTGACGCATGTTTTACGGGGGATTACCCGGTACGCCTGACCGACCAGATTATGTTGAAGAAAGCCTGCTAACATGACATCGAAGAAGCTTCAGGGGCGCGTGGCTCTGGTTACGGGGGCATCGCGCGGTATCGGCGCGGAAGTGGCGAAGCTTTACGCCCGCGAAGGCGCGCATGTTATCCTGCTGGCACGGTCCAAAGATGGTCTGGAAGCGGTTGATGATGCCATTCGTGCCGACGGCGGGCAGTCAACGCTGATGCCATTCGACCTGAACAAGATTGATGAACTGGAAGCCCTCGGCCCGACGATCATGGCGCGCTTTGGCAAGCTGGATATCTGGGTCGCCAATGCAGGGATCATGTCCGAATTACGGCCTGTATCTCACAGCAAGATAAAAGACTGGAATAATTCCATGACGGTCAATGTGACCGCCAATGTGCAGATGATACGCACGCTGGAGCCGCTGCTGAAGGCATCCGATGCAGGACGCGCCATTTTTACTGGGTCGGGGCTGGGCGTGAATGCGACTCCGTTCTTCGGGCCGTATGGGGTCAGCAAGGCGGCGGAGATGTTCCTGGCGCAGAGCTGGGCATCCGAAACAAAGCACACATCAATTCGTATCAATATCGTGCGTCCCGGGGCTGTGGATACCGATATGCTGCGACAAGCTTTCCCTGGTGGCTATCAGGGCAAAGACCTCCGTAGCCCGGCCCAGGTCGCCCCGCTTTTCCTGGAACTGGCCCTGCCGTCCTGCACCCGTCACGGGGAGATCGTTCGCCCGGAGGATATGGGGCTTTAGCTTCTTTAAATATATGCAGCAAGAGATCAATAATTATAAAGTTCTTACCAGTGTAACTCTTGCTGTTGCCATATCTTTTTTCGTTGTTCTTTTTGGTTTTGGTACGGTTGTTGTCTTTAAAGATCCTGCGTTTTCACCAGATAGGATGTTTTTTTTATTTGGAGCGATCTTTATGGTGGGAATGGTTTTTATGGCCATATCAGTTCCGGCCTTGTTTCTCGCAAGTTCCGTAATGATACGTTTGATCAGAAGGGATAAAATTCACGTTTTGTATTGGATAGGCGTGGGAGTTCTTATTTCTACTTTATATTCCAGCCTAATAGGGTTTCTCATCGGGCAAGCTATTTTGACAATAAAACAAGGCATAGCAGCAGGCTTAATGTTTGGCGTCTTTATATTTCTACCAGTAGGGATTTTGGCAGGTTTTCTAGCCCATCGTATCTATAATCATTTAATCCGGCTGCCCAGGAAACCAGAAGAAACAGCCCAATTAACTCTAAATTAAGCATATACTGGCACATTGGTGATAACAAAAAAGGGATAAAAATCCCGTGGTTATTAACCAGAAGAGGGCCTGTGTGTGATGTTGAATAGCTGTGATTTTATTCTGGGCGAGAATGACTCGATTGTCATTGTTATCCCGACCCAATTACCCAAAGACCAACCGTTGACCTTGGAAGTGCACAATCGGGGTATTGTGTTCCGCTCCGGGGATGAGGAAGTCGGGGATATTGCCTGCGAACGTAACGACGTTTTGCAGCGACTGGTAAACAAAGCCAAGGTAGGGCTGATTGAATTCTTGAACGGGGTCCCGCGCTTCCCGGCTTACATATCCGCCGTGGCCACTATTGAAGTCATGTGCATGCCAGCGGCTTAAAAAATAAACGATAATCAGGGGAAAAATATGTCGTTTGAAATGGATGATGTTGAAATAGGGATGCCCGTCGGCAGTGTTGTCGGCGGAGCAGCAGAAATTGTGTCGGTCGGCCAGAGTGATGGTTTGCGCCAATCGGCTATTGCTAATGAGCTAACCCGGCGGGGTGTAAAGGTCAACGCGCCCGAACCATCCAGCCCAGCTGTTGGGGCGTTTAATGCTTGTTCTGCAGGCACTTTCGGCGTTGCCCGTGCGGCACCATCTGTGGCGCCTGCCATGAGCCGGAATCTGAATAACGGCTAATTTAAGCTTGTTTTTTTATTAGGCGCTTCCATTTTAAGATGCATACGCTAGTATGGCCGCATGTGCGTACAAAAAACAGCCCTTATCACCGGCGTTACGGGTCAGGACGGAGTTTATCTGACCAAATTGCTTCTGGAAAAATCATACAGAGTTATCGGGCTGCGTCAGCCAGTCAGTTTTGACGATACGGACCGCTTGTCGGCCCTCATCCCAGATTGGCAGGAAAATCCCCAGTTTAAAATGGAATATGGCGACATGACCGATGGGGCCAGTCTGCAGCGGGTGATTAGCCATTATATGCCCGATGAAATCTATAATCTGGCGGGGCAATCGCATGTGCATATCAGTTTTGATGTCCCGGAAATGTCCGCTCAGGTCAATGCGCTGGGGCCTTTACGCATTCTGGAATGTATCAAGTCACTGGCCCCGCATAAACGCATCAGGTTTTTTCAGGCGTCGACATCGGAAATTTTCGGCAATGCGCCAGCGCCTCAGTCGGAAACGACGCCGATACACCCTTGCAGCCCCTACGCCATAGCCAAGCACACAGGGTACCAATATGTGCAGATGTACCGCGAAGCCTATGGGATTTACGCGGTCAACGGAATCATGTTCAACCATGAAAGCCCGTTACGTGGCGATGAATTTGTCACGCAGAAAATAGTTCAGGGAATTGCCCGGATGTTCGACGACCGGCAAAGTTGCCTGCACTTGGGAAATCTGAATGCCAGCCGGGACTGGACGCATGCATCGGATATCATGCGCGGTGCCTGGATGATGATGCAGCAGGAAAAGCCGCAGGATTTTGTGTTGGCCAGCGGCGTAACGCGTTCCGTTAAAAATTTTGTCGAAGCGGCGTTCCAGGCGGCTGGCATTACAATTGCCTGGCGTGGCCATGGGGCGCATGAAGTCGGTTTTGACGCAACGACAGGCTTTATTCTGGTCAAAGTCGATCCGCAATTTTTCCGGCCCTTGGATGTCGAGCATTTATGCGGCGATTCCACCAAGGCACGCGAGGTGCTGGACTGGACCCCTATCGTGGAATTTGAAACGCTGGTCGCCGAGATGGTCGCCAGCGCCCTGACGGTCAGACAAGAGAGTGCATGTGTTCAGTCTGCAGGGTAATAAGAGAATATGGGTGGCCGGGCATACCGGACTGGTGGGGTCGGCGTTGGTGCGGCGTCTTCAGCAGGAAGATATTGAGCTGCTTTGTGTCCCCCACAGCCAACTGGATCTGACCCGGCAGCAGGATGTTGAAGATTGGATGCAGGCGCATCAGCCTGATGTTATTCTGATGGCCGCCGCGCGGGTGGGTGGAATAAGTGCCAATAGTAACTATCCATCGGAATTCCTGTCAGAAAATCTGGCTATGGCGCAGAACGTAATTAATACGGCTGCGCGATTGAAAACATCAAAACTCGTTTTTCTGGGCTCTTCCTGCATTTATCCACGGCTGGCCCCGCAACCAATTGAAGAAAGAAGTCTTTTGACGGGGGCACTGGAACCTACCAACGAAGCTTACGCACTGGCAAAAATTGCGGGCGTGAAATTATGCCAGTTTTATCGTGAGCAATACGGCCATGATTTTATATCCGTCATGCCGTGTAATTTATATGGCCCCGGTGATCACTGGAACGATGTGACGTCGCATGTGATTCCATCCCTCATGACGCGATTCCATAACGCAAAAACAAATGGCGATGAAATTGTAACGGTCTGGGGCGATGGTTCGCCCTTGCGTGAATTCCTGTATGTGGACGATTTGGCCGAAGCGATAATTATCGCGTTGCAGCATTATAGTGATTCATCGCCCTTGAATATCGGCTCAGGCGAGGAGGTAAGTATTTCAAATCTGGTCCGACAGGTGGCGGACATAGTGGGTTATACGGGCAGAATAAGCTGGGATATAAGCCACCCGAATGGAACACCGCGCAAACTGCTCCAATCTGCCAGAATCCGCGCTTTGGGCTGGTCGCCCCACACGAGTCTGAAAGATGGATTGGCCAACGCATATAAGGATTTCCTGGCGGCCACTACCTGAAATAGTACTGAAAACCTGCCGAAATTGGCCCGAAAAGGGGATTGTATAAAATTGTAATTAAACTTAAAATGCTTTTAAGCCGCTTCGGCTATTCTATATTAATATAGTCAGATTATTTTGTTAGGAAATTTCATTGGCTATCAAGTCTTTTGACATTAAGTCGCTACAAAAATTGATGAATCCGCAGGCTGCGGACGACTTTAGCCGTTTTCTTGATGTTGTCCCCCAGCATGCGGGGCAGGGCGCTCTGATTGCGGGCGGTATTGCTTGGGCGGTGGCCGCCGCTATCGGCCTCTTTACGGTGATGCAGGTCAAAGACCTGACGGAGCTGCGCGCCAAATTACAGGAAGCCGAAGCCGTCAAACCAATTGTCCCCACGCTGACCATGACGGCTGTGCCGACCGATGAATTGAAGCGTATGGCTGATGATCTGAAGAAAATATATCCCGACCTGACGTTTAATTCGTCCGGCAGCAAGATGACGATCCAGTCAAAAAAGACATCCGATTATATCGTGTTTCGTGAAGCCATTGGCCATATTGTCAATGGCGGCACGGGCTGGAAAGTATCGGTGGAAAGCCTGTGCATTGGCCGCGAATGCAAGCAGAATGCGATTGATGCCAGTGTGAAGATCGAGAAAATCAAAATTGATAAACCCGTGATTACCAATTAGAATGCAACAAACCCGAAGTGGAGTGGAAAATGACTAATTATACCTCAACAAATTCTGGCCAGCAGCCTCGCCAGTCTGAACGCGGGAACGTGTTGTTCCTTATTCTGATCGCCGTGGCCTTGTTCGCCGCGCTGTCCTATGCGGTAACGCAATCAACCCGTTCCGGCGGTGGCGATGCCAGCAGTGAAACCAGCCTGGTAAACTCATCGCAGATTACCCAGTATCCGGCTTCAATTAAAACATCCATTACTCGTATGAATGTTAGTAACTCGATTTCTCCCGATCAGCTGATTTTTGATCCGCCATCAAACTTCTCTGCACTAAGCGGGACGCAGCAAACTCAAGCTGTATTTTATCCGTCACCAACCGGTGGTGGAGCTACATATCAACAAGCGCCAGCTAATGTTATGGCTACACCTGCGCTGGGCACTTGGATATTTAATGCTGAAAATGAGGTTATAAACATTGGGACTGACGCTGATGCCACTGGACTGTCGAATGATATTATTGCCTTTCTTCCAGGGATAAGTCAGACTATCTGCAATCGTATTAATTCACAGTTAGGAATTTCAGGGACTATTCTTGAAACGCAAGTTATTGATACAGCAACTCTGATGGATTCTACAAATACAGGTATTCCTGGTGCTTCTGGACCTAAACTCGGAACAGGGGCTACGGCCTTAGTTGGTCAAGCGCAAGGTTGTTTCTCAATTGGTGCTGGCCCAACCTATGTTTATTATTCCGTCCTGGTTGAAAGATAATCATTCAGAATTTCTGAAAAGCCCGGTTGTCAAAGGCCGGGCTTTTTTACTTAAAGGTTTGTAATATGCTGATGTCATCCTCTTGTCGCGGAAGCGCGCTGATATATGTCCTGATTGCCGTGGCATTGCTGGCCGCGTTGACGGTCAGTCTGATGGAACCGGCAGGACAACAGACCCAAAGCCAGAACGCGTCGAACCTTGTATCCGAACTGGGCGGGCAGATTGATTTCATTACCTCGGCCATGTCGGAATGCGTTTTGTCGCACCCGGATCAGGATTCGGGGTTGACTACAACCGAACAGTTAAACGCGCCGTATCCCATCAACCCGTCCGACCCGTATTTTACCGCGCAATCCGCCGACCCCGTGTCCGATGCCGATAATAACGCCGAGCATATACGTTGCCCCGGCAATCCCGGCGGCACCGGCCCGAATAATCAGGACCATGCACGTATTTTTGGCGGGTCGTCCGGTAAGTTCCTGCCGCCGCCCCCCGGCATTTTTAATGACTGGACCTATTATAACGGGGCTGATGGCGTTTTTCTGATGATTTCGACCAACAAGACAGACGCCTATATCGCCACGGCGCTGCAGAAGCTGGATGCCAAATATTCTACCTGCGAGGCGGATATTATCGACCGCCGCAGCGGCGGGTTGCTGACCGTGACGACCGAAAATGCGGCACCGTTCCAGCGTGACTGCGCGGCGGGCGGGATATGTTTCCGTTACTGGGTTATCCTGAAAAACACGGTCACGCTGCACCAGGATGCCGGTTGTCCGTAAGGCGATTTTTTCACCCCCACCTAATGGGATGTTTTCATCTTTGATATTTAAATCAAATTTTAGGGAATATTAAACCCTGGTTCAGGCCCCCTTGTTAGGATGGTTTCAAGATCGCGAAAGCGAATCTGGCCGGACAAACGACCAGAGGGTGTAAAAAAACTGATATCAGACCCGCCATTGGCGGGTCTTTTCATTTCTCTCTTTACGATTTCCACCTGCATGGTTATCGGCTATAATTGCCCGTATAATCTTGGGGATTTTCTTGGAACTGAATACGACATTATTACGGGAACGCTTTACGCTGCGGGAGCAGGGTAGTGACAAGAACGAAGAATCGCTTGTCGCGACCAGTAACCGCATTCCGCTTGTTTTACGGGATAACGGAGGCAATGCCGTAGAAAGTTTTATTATCCGGACGCAAACGATGCACAGCGCCATTCGTATAGCAGGCCTGTTGCAGCAGACATTCGCGCGCATCGGTCCCATCATGGCGCGCGCCGAGGCGTTCGATTTTGCCGAGGCGTGGGACCGGGCTAATTCTGATCACGATACAGCTTTTAACCCGCATCGCTGGGTGGCTGTTTATTGTAAGGGAAAGGCCATATTCGAATCCGGGGAACGCACGTCCTTCCTTGATGTCATTGAGAAATGCGATTCGGTTAACCCCGGCAATTATGACCGCGCTGTCGGTATCGCCGAAGAGACTTTCCGCAAAATGGGACGCACTATGTCCATTACCCATGAATCCAATATCGGGATGGTGTTCAATGTCAGGCCGGATGTCGGGCGGTGCGGCCTGATTCTACGTAACCCGCATAAAAGCACGACGTTCAATTTCACGATCGAACCGAAGGAAGACCAGGTGTCGCCCTTGCTCTGCCTGAATGCCTGCGCGGCGTTTCTGGAAGGAATTCAATTATCCGTGCGCATTGGCATGATTAATGAAAAGCTTCGGGCTGGCGCCATTGGCAAATTTTCACCGGAAGCCAAGGAAGGGCAATCGGCCCTGAAGCGCCTTGCGCAATTGGATATCACGATTGATGACATGAATAGCCGCTTTAATGTGCGTTACCGGCCTGAAAAACCGGAATTCCCCCTGATCGTGCGTGAAGCAGAAGTTTTTCAGCGCAACCTGTCAGGCCTGGCCAAGGCTTGAATTTGAATCAGGGCATGGGGTGTTGAGCGCCTGGGGAAATTCATTTATCTGCCAGTACATGCGCAGCATTTCAATCATCTGATCCAGATTTTCTTTCAGGAAATAACCGGCGACGTTCAATCTGTAGGCACTGATGACGTCTTCATCGCGCGGCGAGGTCGTCAGCATGAAAACAATACTTTCTTTCAGCTTATCGTCGCTGCGCAGCTCTTTCAGCAGTTCAAGCCCGTTCATACGCGGAAGATTAACATCGGTAAGCATGATGACCGGGCCGTTGGGCTTTTGCGTTTCATCTTCACCACGCAGAATTTTAAGGGCCTCCACCCCGGAAGCGGCATGGTATATGGGATTGTTGATATTCCCTTTCTTGAATTTCCGCTTCAGGGTCATGACATCAATATCGTCATCCTCCACCAGAAGGATATTGATGGGTTGGTGCATAAAACTTGCTGACATGTGATACCTCGTGCAGTAACTCATAAAGGTTAAATAGGCTTAAAATCTTCCTTGTCCAGACAGAATACGGCCTTGGCGGCGGTCCACCTGCATTTGTCGTGGCCATTGGAAATGAACGGCGGTTCCGCGTTCCCCCGGATTTGACACTATCCAGACTTGCCCGCCCTGCCATTCGACAAGTTTCTTGACGATCGACATGCCCAGGCCGCTGCCTTCAATTTTGTCCTGATGATGCAGTGTCTGGAACAGGTCAAACACGCGCTGCTGGTATTCCGGCGGAATTCCGGGGCCGTTATCCTGAACGGTGAATTCATAGAATTCCCCGCCGTCGGATGCGGAAACGGTAATGTGCCCTTGCGGCATGTCATTATGTTTGATGGCGTTGCTTATCAGGTTACTGAATATTTGTTCCAGTGGTGTGCGGGCCGTTATAAAGACCGGCATCGGCGTCACGCAGGAAACTTCGACGGTTTTATCACGCGGCTGGTTGACGGCAATCATTTCCACCATTTCTTTCGTGTCCACTTTTTGCAATTCGCCTGTAACCCGGCCAGCCTTGGAGTATTGCAGAACGTCGTGAAGAAGTTTTTCCATACGCCGTATCCGGTTGCGCATCATGTTCAGATGTCCCTGAATTTCAGGCGTTATGCCCTGTCCTATGTCGTCCGCTATCCACTGCGCGATATTATCAATGCCGCGCAGCGGCGATTTCAGGTCATGCGCCGCGACATACGCGAACTGCTCGACTTCCTCGCTATAACGCCGTAATTCGTCTTCGGCTTCTTTGCGCTCGGTAATATCGCGGATGATGCCTGAAAAAAACAGGCGGTCATCCAGCCGGAAAGAGCTGATAGACAAATCAAGAGGAAAAGTTGTGCCGTTCTGGCGACGCCCGGTGATTTCCTTTGCAATGGCGCCTTCCTGCGGAGTTTCCTGGATTGGCGAATAATCCTGAAACAGAATATTGATATTCTTGCCCATCACATCCTGTGCGGTATAACCGAATATACGCTCACAGGCGGGATTGAAGCTTTCGATGATTCCCTGGTCGTCAGTGGTGACCAGCCCGTCTATGGTATGTTCAACAACGGCGCGCAGCTTGTTCTCTTTTTCCGCCAGATCACGCGTAATCTGACGAAGAAGCTGTGTCTTTTCTTCAACCTGCTGGGCAATGACCATCCCACGCCGTGCCTGCTGGAAGGCCATCATCCCGATAAGCCCGGTAATGGCAAGGCCGCCGACTAACGTGTACCAGGGCCAGACGCCCAATGCCTGTAACAGATATTGCGACGTGGGAATGAAAATAATATTTTTCTGTCCATCCGTGCTTTGCAGGGGCTGGCTGTAATGGAAGGCGGTGCCGCGTAATAATTCCTGCAATTCGTTATTTCCCGGAGCATTCTTATTCTGTATTTGCGGCGCAACGAAGTCCTTGGCGAGATAGATAGGCACACCGCCGCCTTCTTTGTCGAAAAGGTAAATTGTCGCCTGCTCTGATGGTGAGGTCTCCGGAGATTGTAACTCAAGAAGGTACAGATCCTTAACATTGAACACCGCGACGACCAGGCCCTGGAGTATATTCGCCTTGATAACCGGTGCTATCAACGCGATATGGCGTATTTGGTCATCATTGTTGAAGGCAAAAGTCTGGCTGATGGCAAACTGACGTGTCTGGCGCGCAATGGCGAAGGAATTCACCAAAGGCGGGAGGTTTTCTATCTCGCGCAAATCAGGCGGAATAGGCAGGTCGGCATCGGAAATTGAGAAGTTGCTGCCGCCGTAATAGCTTTCAGGTATCCATCCTACCATCTCGAACGGGATGCGCTCCATCATCGGGCGGACATAATGCCCCATCATGTCAGCATTTACCCTTTCTGAGGATACGAAGAAGGCGCTGACTCCATGTATTTTTTCCTGGAACAGGAGGAGCTTATCATCAATAAGCGACGCTTCCTGTGTTGACGAGCGCAGGAAGTTTCGATGCAGTTCCCCTGTCTGGAAACTCAGCGCCCAGGTAAACCCGGCAATAGACAGGACAACACCAACGGCCACAATCACCAGAGGGGTGCGGTAATGGTTGAGTGTATAACGCAGGCTGTCCTGCATCCCGACAACAGGCTCAATCATCTGTTTTCTCTGCAGGAGGCTTGCCCGATGGTTTAAAAAGGCGGATCCCTTTTTCTTCCATCGTGGTGAATTGTTCAAGCAGGGTTGGAATTAACGGGAATATAAACAAAGCAGTGGCCAGAGAGGCCGCAGCCGTTAAAACTTTTATCAGGCCCTGAAAGTAATATATCGGGTACCACAGCGTAATAATCTGTACCAGATGGCTGGTACCGCAAAGAAAGATAAACACGGCAAACATAATGAATACCCAGCGAAAGGGGATAGTCTGCTTACGCTTGTAGACCATGTAAAAGATAGTGAGGGGTATTGAATAGTAAGCCAGGGTAATCGTCAGGTCGGAGATAACATGCAGCCACACCAGGTCGGGTTGCCAGAGATAGCAATAGCCGTGAGGCAGATATTGTTTATAGTCAAACAGCGTTGTAACGGGGTTACTCATGATTTGCCTCCGTCTCGGTCAGAACTTTCTGAATTGATTTGGTCATTTCTTCTTCACTCATCTGCAAAGTATAATGGGCACGGGGATGTCCCCGTGCGTCAACCAGGTAAATAAAGCCGCTATGGTCGCCGCGGCCTTCATTGCCGGGCCAGACACGAAAATCAGCATAAACAGCATTCAGGCTATGCGGGCTTCCGGTAAGGCCCGTAATAAGCGGGCTGAAAGCCGAGAGGTAATTTCTAAGCGTATCCGGCGTATCATTATACGGGTCTGTCGTAATGAGTAAGCCGCGCAGATTAGTATTCTGCTCAACCAGGCTATGTATGCGTGTCAGCGTGGTCGGGCATATAGCTGAGCATCCGGTGAAGCCAAAAAAAATCAGCAGGGGATGTCCCTTGAAATCATCGGCGGTAATTAATTGCCCGTTCTGATTAATAAGATCAAATGCCAAGCGTGGCATGGGCGATGACAAATGAGCATAGGCCACAGCCCCACCCAGAAGGGTGGTAAGGAACAACGCGACGCAGATAGTTACGCGGAACATACTTCTTGCTGGCATTCTTCAAGCCGATATATGGACGTGTTACCAGGCGGACGCAGTGTAGTTAATTATTCAATTCTAATACTTGGGCAGGAGAAAGTATAGAATTTAGGCATATGTGATGCCGCAAATATTTTTGGAAAACGAGGGAACTAAACCACTGGTGACCGCGGTGGGATTCGAACCCACGACCTACTGATTAAAAGTCAGTTGCTCTACCGGCTGAGCTACGCGGTCGGTCGGTTTTTAAAACAGGTTAATGTTTCAAAAGTTGGGGTAAAATACGGAAAGGTTACCGCGCAGTCAAGCAGAGATTTTGAATTTCTTCAAAAGCTCTTTTTCCACGGCTGGCGTCACGAATTCCGAGATATTTCCGCCCAGAGACCCGATCTCTTTAATAAATGAAGACGACACAAACTGCCATTTATCCGACGCCATAAGGAACACGGTTTCAATATTCGGGGCCAGTTTGGCGTTCATCCCGGTCATCTGGAATTCAAATTCAAAGTCGGAAACCGCCCGCAACCCCCGGAACAGGCAGGTGGCGCCCTTGCTCTGGGCATAGGAAATCAGCAGGTCCTGGAAGCTTTCGACCGTAATCGGGCAGCCTTTATCCGGCAGGTTATCAATATCCGTGCGCACCATGTGCAGGCGTTCTTCGATGCCGAAAAGCGGGCCTTTCCGCTGGTTATCGGCAACCGCCACAATCAGGCGGTCCACCAGGCGGCTGGCGCGTTTGATAATATGCAGGTGACCTTTGGTAATCGGGTCGAAGGTGCCCGGGTAAATCCCTATACGTTCCGCCATTCAGTCCCCAATTCCTTATTCTTGTTTTACGGCCCACTTATCTATAAGGTCATTTGCCATGAAAGCAAGTATTACTCCGTTGATTGCCGAAAGCTGGTCTGATTACGCCCTTTTAGATTCCGGTATGGGACGCAAGCTGGAGCGGTATGGGAAAGTGGTCGTTGACCGCCCCGAGCCGCAGGCATTATGGGAAAAATCATTGTCCGAAAAGGATTGGGCCAAAGCGCAGGCCGTTTTCACCGATAGCGGCGGCGAAGATAGCGAAACCGGCAAGTGGAAGATGAATGGCAACCCACCGGAGAGCTGGGGCCTAAAATGGAATGATATGACAATTGTCTGCCGTCTCATGTCATTCCGCCATATGGGGCTGTTCCCTGAACAGTTAACGCATTGGGACTGGGTGAATAAGAAAGTCGCCAGTGCCGGACGTCCACTCAATATATTAAACCTGTTTGCTTATACCGGCGCGGCAACGCTAGCCGCCGCAGCGGCAGGGGCATCAGTCACGCATCTGGATGCATCCAAGAAAGCCATTCAATGGGGTAAGGACAACCAGGAAGCCAGCGGCCTGACCGATAAGCCCATTCGCTGGATATGCGATGATGCCAAGGCATTTGTCGCCCGTGAAATTCGTCGTGGGAAGAAATATGACGGTATCATTCTCGACCCGCCGAAATTCGGGCGCGGTCCCGATGGGGAACGCTGGCAGCTCGAAGAAGACTTGGCCCCGTTCCTGCGCGATTGCGCGTCACTGTTATCTGATCAACCCAGCTTTATGATTCTGACGGCCTATGCCATGCGTCTGTCATCTGTCTCGCTCGGTGCGGTGATGCAGGATGTGATGGCCGGGCGCGGTGGCGATATTGATCAGGGTGAACTCCTTATCAAGCAGGAAAGTGGCAACCGTTATCTCTCGACATCACTTTATGCGCGCTGGGCGGCTTAAGCCATGTCACGGTTCATTTCATCGCCATCCAATCCGATTATCAAGGACATCAAAGCGCTTGAGATGCGCAAGCGCCGCAAGGAAACTGGGCAGTTTCTGGTCGAGGGTTTACGGTCGGTTATCGAAGGTGTCGAGTTAGGCTGGGACCTAAAATATATTGCCTATCATACTGATATCAAAGAAAAGCCGGATGTATTACGCTGTGTTGCGTATTGCGAAAATGCGGGTGGATTGGCACTGGAAGTAACGTCAGACGTCCTCGAAAAAATTTCCCGTAAAGATAATCCACAATCCGTCATCGGCGTGTTTGGTCAACGGTTTTCAGAGCTGAAAAATCTATGTTACGATACGGCTCGTTGTTTTGTTGTGCTCGAGCAAGTGCGCGATCCGGGTAATCTGGGAACCATTATGCGTACCATCGATGCCGTGGGGGCGGATGGTGTCATTCTGATTGATCAGTGTTGTGACCCGTTTTCGGTTGAAGCCATTCGGGCAACGATGGGATCGGTATTTAATGTGCCCGTCTGCCAAGCCAGCCGTGATCAATTTATGAACTGGGCCAAAGACTGGTCGGGCGATATTATCGGCACCACGCTTCAGACCTCTGTCGATTTCCGTGAAGTAACACCCAAGAAGCCATTGCTTCTTCTGATGGGCAATGAACAGGCCGGATTATCGGATGAATTACGTCAGGTAGCCACCAGTTGTATCCGCATACCAATGAATGGCCGTGCAGACAGCTTAAACCTGTCCGTGGCGACCGGCGTGGCGTTATATGCATTGCTGGAACCGTGGAAGAAGGCTTAAAATGGTTTCGGGACGGTAATAGCGGAAACAATCTGACCGTTTTGAAAGTTATTGCCCGGCGGCAGACGAAAAAACAATCGTTGTGGGTCAAGTCCTTTGTATTCCAGATAAAGCGTCAGGGTGGAGCGCAGCAAGTCCAAAAACGTGGCCCGATCTTGCCACGAAGCAGTTACAGAAAAATCGCTCAGGGATGGTGTAGATGCAGTCACCATATTTTCGCTGGCCTTGATATGAAACTGGAAGCGGATCGGATTCTGGTTCGTCATGAATGAACCTTAACCACTCGAGTAAATTATGTCAATAAAATTGGGGGGTCTATTAGTTCGTTTGCTCAAGTTTGCGACAATTTGAGGAGTCAAACTCAGTTCGTTTTACGATTTTGAGAAAAAGTTTTTAGTCTTCCACCCGCGTGGCATTCCTGCGTACGCAGGAATCCATAAGAGGGAAAAGCTAACACAAAATGGCGCAGATGAGACTGCGGTGTGGAATTGGCTTTAGTTTCTGAAAATAATTATAGGAAATTATACCTTTATTGTCAAGATGTAAATGGCAATAAAACGCCCCCTTCCATAAAAGGAAGAGGGCAGTGGAGTTGGGATATTTTTACAGCTTAGCAGCCGCAATTATCGCCCTTCTTGGAACCTGCATTCTGATTATCCTGACGACGGCTTGGATCGGTCGAAGGATTAGATGGGTTCTGGGAAGGGTTGGATTTTTGTGGGTTCTGGTTTGGATTCTGCGTATTAGGCATAATATTTTCCTTTCAATGTTTGGATACAGAGCGAACAATCGGGGCGTATAAACGTTCCGGAGTTTCGCTGCTGCGATGAACAAAAAACCCGCCTGAATAGCGGGTTTTCTTAATCCTGATATTTAATGCCAAAGTTACCTTAACTCGTTTGACGACGGAGGAAGGCCGGAATTTCCAATTCGTCTTCTTCTTTCAGTCCGGCTGGTGCGTCGATGTTCAGACGACCCTGAGCTGGTGCTGATGACGGAATAGACGGAGCCATGCGTTGTGGCGCACGCAGGGAAGGCGCGGTCATCCCGCCACCCATATTTCCGGTTCCGGTTGTGCTCGTGTCATCACTGCCCTGTTCATTCTGGAATTCATCTATGGCTGGCTCGGCGCGGCGATATCCACCGGTGATGCGTTCAAACAACGATGGTGACTTCCGGCGTGGCTGATGCGCGACAGGAGTTTCAACCATTGTTGTGTATGAGACTGGCTGTTGTACCGGGGCCGGAGCATCGTTCTGACGAACAAAATTCTGCTGCGGCATGTAGCCACCCTGATAATTGCCTTGCGTTGCCTGTTGGTTATAACCGCCCGCCACTTCAACTGGCTGTGGCGGGATATAGGCTTCACCCACGCGTGTACCGCGCACGCCGCCAGCCGCAACGGCCTGTTGTGGCAGAGCAACTTTGAACGGTTGTGCCGGGGCAGCGGCGACCTGTTGTGCAAAAGACGGGAAAGCGGCTTTGGCAGCAACTGGCTGTGCGACTGGCTCAGGACGTGTTGCTTCCGGACGGAGGCGGGCGCGTTCAGTGGTGAAACCACCTGCAGTTTGTGTGCCTGATGCGCTGGCAGAGCCAGCAGCCCCTGTGCGTGTGGATTTGCGTTCGGCGATGGCAGCATCGATGCCGGTGGCCACAACGGATACGCGGATCGTACCTTCCATGCTTTCGTCGAAGGTCGAACCGAAAATGATATTGGCGTTCGGGTCAACTTCATCACGGATGCGGTTACAGGCCTCGTCAACTTCGAACAGGGTCATATCATACCCGCCGGTGATGTTGACGATAACGCCTTTCGCGCCTTTCATGGATACGTCGTCGAGCAGCGGATTGCTGATGGCTTTCTCGGCGGCTTCGGTCGCGCGGTTTTCGCCTGTGGCTTCACCGGCACCCATAACGGCTTTGCCCATTTCCTGCATCACCGAACGGATATCGGCGAAGTCGAGGTTGATCAGGCCTTCTTTAACAATCAGGTCGGTCACGCCGCGCACTGCAGATTGCAGGACGCTGTCAGCCATTTTGAAACCATCGGCAAAGGTGGTCTTTTCATTGACGACACGGAACAGATTCTGGTTCGGAATAACAATCAGTGTATCGACATAATTCTGCAGGTCAGACAGGCCGTCTTCGGCTTGCTTCATGCGGCGTGTGCCTTCAAAGTGGAATGGCTTGGTGACAACGCCAACGGTCAGAATACCGCGCTCACGGCAGGATTTTGCGATAACAGCGGCTGCGCCTGTACCCGTACCACCGCCCATACCGGCAGTGATAAAGGCCATGTTGGCATCTTCCAGATATTGCATGACGTCATCGAGGCTTTCTTCAGCCGCCGCGCGTCCGACTTCGGGTTTCGCGCCTGCGCCCAGACCTTCGGTCAGTGCCGTGCCCAGTTGTACCTTGTGGTCGGCAAGGTTCCCGGCCAGTGCCTGAGAATCGGTATTGCAGACAACAAATTCCACGCCGTTCAGGTTAGAGGAAATCATGTTGTTGACAGCATTGCCGCCCGCGCCCCCCACACCGATAACGGTAATTTTCGGGGAGAGTTTTTTAGTATTCTGGTCCACGTTGTTCATCCTGATATTAATCATTGAAAGGGTCTCCTTCCGAGAGGCGTCGGATTTGCAAAGAAATATTTTTTTGTTTTTTTGGGAAAAGGTGCTTTATCAAACCGATTCGATGCCAAGGGGACGGAACGAATCACTTACGGTCAGTCTAATCCACCAGAGAGTCGTCGTGCAAGAGTCTTCAACAGAAAATGTGCATAACTGTTATGGCTGACTCAGATGCTTGAAATGATTCAGTAAAGGTTAGATTTTTTCATCAGCCAATAAAAAAGCGGCCGATTGGCCGCTTTTGTTTATTCGGATTGGTTGCCGCCACCCTGGCCGCCACCACCCTGATACGGACGGCGTTGCCCTTGCGGGCGGCGGGGGCCGCCACCTTGACCACCACGCATTGGGCGACGGCCGATAGGCTGGCCCTGATTATCGTTTGGCTGGCGGTCATTGGGATCTTCGTCCACGTCATTCGCTGTCTCGGTAATGAAATCCGGCAGTTCATTGCCAATATTGTCCGCTGAACGTTGTTTGGACGCGCGGTGCGGCGGGACAGGGATCGGACGCTGCGTCATTTCATCGCGTTCAGACACGGCCACTTCGATTTCCAGACGGGCAGCAACCTTGCGCAGTTCATGGACGGCTTCCTGCAAACGCTCGCGGGCTTCCAGATTCTTTTTAGATCCACCCCATGCTTCGTATGCCTTAATACAGGCTTCAGCCGTTTCTTTCAGTCGTTCCTGGGTGTTTTCCATTTTAAGTATCCTTGTCAAAGTTTAAGGCCGGAACACTAACTGTTTCGCCCGTTCCGGTCAAGAAATCTACGGTAATAAATAATCTATTGCGCGGTCCAGGCCCCGTCAATGGACAGGGTCGTTCCTGTCACGTTACGGGCCGCATCGGAGCAGAGATAGGCGACCAGGCCACCAATCTCTTCCGGTGTTGCAAAACGCCCATTGGGTTGCTTTTCCAGAAGCAGGTCTTCGGACGCTTTTTCGACGGGAATACCCTGTTTGGCCGCGCGGTCGTCAATCTGCTTTTGAACCAGCGGGGTTAAGACCCAACCGGGGCAGATGGCGTTCGCCGTAATATTCTGGCGGGCATTTTCCAGCGCCGTGACCTTAGTCAGGCCCACGACACCGTGTTTCGCAGCGACATAAGCGGATTTCCCGGCTGACGCGACCAGACCATGGGCCGATGCGATATTAATGATACGGCCATATCCGCGTTTCTTCATACCCGGCAACGCGGCGCGTGTGCCATAGAATACCCCGGTCAGGTTGATGTTGATAATTTTCTGCCATTGATCGAGCGGGAATTCATCAATGGGGGACACGAATTGCACACCGGCGTTGTTGACGATGATATCGACACTGCCGAGTATTTTCTCGGAATCAGCAATCATGGCGACGACGCTGTCGTAATTGGTCACATCGGCTCCGACGAAATGCGCCTTTACACCGAATTTGGTTTCGATGCCTTTACGGGTCTTTTCGATTTCAGCGGCGTCGCCAAAACCGTTCAGCACGATATGATAACCTTCACCCGCCATTACTTCGGCAATACCCAGGCCGATGCCGCTGGTGGAACCTGTAATAAGGGCAACTTTGTTTTTGAGGGTCATGGTAATCTCCTAATCTGTTTTCGATTTAAATAGCAAGGCGGCGGCATCTTTATGTGCCTGTTTTTTGGCAATATCCGCTTCGGCACGGGCAATTTCGGCTTTCAGGTCATTGATATACTCACGCAGATCCTCCACCGACATTTTATCGAGGCTGCGCGGCTTCGGTTTCTTGGTCTTCGGGTCCAGATCGTCGTCGAACATAGGGCTTCTCCAATACGCCTTGAGAATAGGATGGCAGCCCGCAGAAAACAAGTCGTCTATTATTTACCCCGACCGCAGATAGCTGATCGCCTGATCACGTTCAAAGAGGTAGAGCAGGACACGAAGGGCCTTGCCCCGTTCGGATTGGAGATCCGGGTCTTTTTGTAATAACAGTTCCGCATCGTGACGTGCCGATAACAATAAATCGCTATGGGCGGCGAGGTCGGCGAGCCGGAATTCGATCATGCCGCTTTGGCGTGTACCCAGGACTTCGCCACTGCCACGCAATTCCAAATCCTTCTCGGCAATAACGAAACCGTCTTCGGTCTGGCGCAGGATTTTCAGGCGTTCCTTGGCGGTTTCATTCAGGGGCGTTGCGTAAACCAGAAAGCAATAGGATTGTTTTTCGCCACGCCCGACCCGGCCACGTAATTGATGCAACTGGGCGAGGCCAAAACGCTCGGCATGTTCAATCACCATGATGCTGGCGCTGGGGACGTTGACGCCGACTTCAATCACGGTGGTGGCGACCAGAATGGACACATCCCCGGCGATGAATTTTTCCATGACCGCGTCTTTTTCAGTGGGCTTCATGCGGCCATGAATGAGCGCAACACGGTCACCAAAATATTGTTGGAGGATGGTATAGCGTTCTTCGGCAGCGGCGAGATCAAGGACCTCTGATTCTTCAACCAGCGGGCAAACCCAGTAAATCTGGACCCCCTGATCAATCTGCTGCCTGAATTTTTCAATCATTTCATCCAGATTGTCATTCGGGATAAGGCGCGTATCCACCGGCTTGCGGCCCGGCGGTTTCCCGGCAATGCGTGAGACATCCATATCACCATAAGCCGTGAGCGCCAGCGTCCGCGGGATAGGCGTCGCCGTCATCACCAATACATCCGTGCCACGTCCCTTAGTTGAAAGTTGCAGACGCTGATGCACGCCGAATTTATGCTGTTCATCAATCACGGCGCAGCCCAGATCGTGAAAAGCGACATCATCCTGAAACAGCGCGTGGGTGCCAATTACGATACGGGCCGATCCATCCGCAATCTGATTGAGAATGGCGGTGCGGTTTTTACCCTTGTCACGCCCGGTCAACACGACAAACGGAACGCCGATTTTATCCAGAAATGGTTTCAGGGTTTCGGCATGCTGGCGCGCCAGAATTTCAGTCGGGGCCATAATGGCGGCCTGTGTGCCGCTGTCGAGGGCGTTCATCATGGCGAGGGCGGCAACAATGGTTTTACCCGAGCCGACATCGCCCTGTAACAGGCGCAACATACGGTGCGGTGAACCCATATCGGCATCGATTTCACGCAACGCTTCCTGCTGAAATTCAGTCAGCGGCCACGGCAAATTATTCTGCAAAGCCTTGCGCAGCGGCCCCTGACTGGCAAAGCTGCGTCCCGCGAGTTTACGCTGTTTCATGCGGACAATCGCCATTGTTAACTGGTCCGCCAGCAATTCATCATACGCGATACGTCCCCGGGCGGATGGTTCCAGATCGCGTGGCGTAACAGGATGATGAAGCTTGAGAATATCACCTTTCCAGTTGCCCCAGCCCATGCGCGTTTTATGCGTGATGTCCAGCCATTCCGGCAACTCCGGTGTCTGGTCAAGCGCGGCCAGAACAGATTTGCGTAAAGCCTTATTAGTTAATCCGGCGGTCAACGGATAGATGACTTCAATTTTTTCCGGTGATGTGCTGTCGAGGAGTTCAGGATGCGTCATCTGTTTGCCGCCCTTGAAATCATCAATACGGCCACAGACGAGGCGTTCTTCACCGGCCGGATATTGTTTTTCAATCCAGTCGCCCTGTGCGTGAAAAAAGACCAGTTCGATAAAGCCCGTGGCATCACGGGCGCGGATGCGGTGTGGCTGGCTGCGCCGGGCCGGGGGCGTATGTTTATCGATGATGACATTGACGCAGACGGTTTCGCCAATTTTTCCGGCGGCGAGATTGGGAATATAATGCCGTTCGACCAGATCAACGGGCCGATGAAAAATCAGGTCGAGAAGTTTGATACTGCCCAGGAGTTTTTCGTAGAGCTTGACCGAGCGCGGGCCAACACCGGGCAGGACCGATACAGCGCGGAATAGCGGGTCAAGAATAAAAGGGCGTTGGCTCATGCCCCTGTTTTAGCAATTTTCCGGCCTAATTTCACGGCAAAAACGCTGATACCCATCATTATCATGCCCATGACAATCAGGGCAATCGGCCAGCCGACGATATCCTTGAAGTACTCATCGGTATAATAGCCAAGATAGGCCAGAAGTGACAGGACCGATACGGTCAGCAGCACGCGGCTGGCCACCAAGGTCGACAGGTAAATCATGCCAGCAGCCACGCCAATCAGCAGGACATCAAGGGGGCCGTCATGGAGCAGGTCATAGGCGGCAGCGGCGGTGATGGCCCCTGCCCAAAAATAGAAGAATGGCGTAATAACGGCGTGCGATGTACGGTCGACACTCCGGCAGACCAGGAAGGCCGTGGTGCTAAGGGTCAGGGGACCGTAGGGTGGGTCGATTTTCAGCCATGCCATAAAGACCATCAGGAAACTGTAAAAAAAGAACAGGCTGAAAAAAGCCAGCGAGGTGCGGTTGGTCAACGCGAAGCCGACGGCAAATTGCACCAGAGTTGCCCCCAGAACGACGCAGGTCGGGAGCAGCATGTCGCCGGTAGGTTCAAAGAATTCATTCAGCGTTACCATCAGGCCGGTTGGAACAAGTGCCGCCGAAATAACGAAGAGAGGCGTCGCGGCCCGATGAAAGCGTTCGTCATCCAGCGTCATGAGCCCCAGAATAAAGGCAACCAGACCGCTGCCCAGCGATACGAGAACCCGCGCGTAGCTGTTGAATTCGTCCCACTGCATGGCGATATAAAAGCAAAGCCCGGCGAATACCAGTACGCCGCCGATATACAGCATCACCCGCTGCAACATCCCGCCGGATTGGGTTTCCTGTCCCCTATAGAGGGTTAGAATATCCTGCTGGGTCAGGTTGAACTGAGTAATAAGTGACTGAATCTGTGCCAGTGCGGTTTCACGGGACTGGCTCATCTTACGGCACCTTCGGTTATCCAGCCGATAAATTCTGGCGACGTGTAATAGGTGGAAGATTTAGGAAGTTCAATCATACGTCCAGCTTTGACCAGAGAGGGGCCATAAGAACGGGAGCCGCCGATAAATATTTCGGTGATAAGCCCCGAGCCACGATAATGATAGGGTTCAAAGCTATACCCATCTGGCGATAAGGCCTGGCTGGATATTTTCAGGTTGTCCAGTGATGGCATGGCGACAGGTATGGGGGCGGTAGAGGCATCGGCATTCGCCGGAGCCGTCACCTGATACTCATCAACCCGGTTGGTAGCCGGGGTGTAGATAAATATGGTGGCTTTGGGTAACGGTTCATTATTTGTCGGTTTATAACCCTGGTTTGGGACATAGCTGATAGTCAGCTGTGATTGTTCATTGACGCGGGCGCTCAGGTTGCCCATACCGCTCCAGTTTTTTGTCCAGAAAATCAGGCGGTATTGCGGGGGGTCAACCACTTTATCAGGAAAGCTCTTCGCCAGAGCCAGAAGGCCGATAAGAATAAGCGGCAGGATAATTCCGGCGACCAGAACGCGATTTTGCTTGATGATTGAACCAACTGACATAGTATAACCTCCACAAATCAGGGATAGTTTAGAATGGTTGAGAGCAACGCACAAGTCGAAACGAGGGCTGAAACACTGGAAAACTGGCGCAAACGCCTGATTTTTCGGGCCTGGCATCGCGGCACCCGCGAAATGGACCTGCTGGTCGGGTCGTTTGCCGACCGGAATGTACCGGGTTTTGGGGCAGCAGAATTACAGGCTTTTGAGGAGATTCTCACGGAAAACGACCCGGATGTCTATGATTGGATAACCGGGCAGAAACCCGTGCCATCCGAACATCAAACCCCCGTTATGGACTTGCTTTTGGCGCACCGTTTTGCCACATAACAGGCATGGAACCGCAACGCCAGACAAATGAGATAACAACCGGGCAGGATGAACATTCATTCCTGCCTGTTTACAATCTCCCCGAAGGGCAGGATGCCCGTTTTCTGGCGGCGGAAGCACATCAGGCCGCGCGGGAGAAACGTGTCGTCTGCCATGTCGCATTGGATGATATCCGGTTATCGGCCCTGACTGAACTTCTTGCCTTCTTTGCACCCGATATCGATGTCATTACATTGCCAGCGTGGGATTGTCTGCCGTATGACCGCGTGTCGCCGCATACCGATGTGATGGCGGCCCGTGTCGCGGCGCTCTCTGTCCTGCAGGGATGGCGCGAGGACGGCTTATATAAACCCCGTATTATCCTGACAACCGTGAATGCGCTGGTGCAGCGTGTCATGCCGCCCGCCAGTTTGCAGGCATCGCAACTCGATGCCCGCGCGGGCAAACGGCTGGAAGTCGATAGTCTGAAGAACTTCCTGGTCAGCAACGGCTATATGCGCAGCGACACGGTGCGTGAAGCCGGGGAATTCGCTTTGCGCGGCGATATCATCGATATCTTCCCGCCGGGATATGAAAGCCCGGTGCGCATTGACCTGTTCGGCGATGAAGTTGAATCCATCCGCAGTTTCGATCCGGTCAGCCAGATGACGACCGGCATCATGGACAGTTTTACCCTGCGTCCCGCGACCGAGTATTTCCTCAACGAGGACGGGATTAACCGGTTCCGCAGTGGGTATCGCGACCTGTTTGGCGTCGTGCAAACGGATAATCCGCTTTATGAAGCTGTCAGCGAAGGCCGCCGCCATGCCGGGATGGAACATTGGTTGCCGCTGTTCCATGACCAGATGGCGACCATCTTTGATTACCTGAACAACCCGGTTATCACCTTTGACCATCAGGCCGATATTGCCCGGCGTGAACGTCTGGTGCAGATCGAGGATTTCTACAAGGCGCGTAAGACGCTCGATGAATCGCTGTTGCAGCGGAAGAAGCGGAAGGATCAGGATGTCAGCCTGACCGGGACCATATATCATCCCTTGCCGCCGGAACGCCTGTATGTATTCGACGCGGAGTTTGCGCGGCTTATCAATGGTTTGAACGCGCGTGAGATATTGCCCTTTGGCGGGCAGGACGAAGACCGCGCCGTGCGCCGCGCCCGCGATTTCGCCGATGTGCGGGCACAGCCGGGCGTCAATGTCTTCGGCGAGGTGCATAAGTACCTGACCAGTCTGCAGGACGGCAAGCGGCGTGCGGTCATCGCCTGTTACGGGCAAGGGTCGCGCGACCGGATGAAGGTGATGATGGAGGAAGGCGGCGCTGGACTGCCGCATCCTTGTGACAACTGGCATCAGGTGACCAGGCTGCGGCCCGAACAGGTCGGTGCGGTTATCCTGCATCTGGAACACGGGTTCATCGCCGATGATCTGGCCGTTATTACCGAGCAGGACATTCTGGGCGATCGTCTGGCCCGTAAATCAGCGCGCAAGCGCAAGGCCGACAACTTCCTACGCGAAGTCGGGTCGTTGTCACCGGGCGATCTGGTGGTTCATATCGACCATGGCGTGGGGCGGTTCGAGGGGCTGGAAACGCTGAAGGCGGGTGGGTTGCTGCATGATTGCCTGAAACTCACCTATGCGGGTGGCGACCGTCTGTTCGTGTCGGTTGAAAATATCGACCTGCTGTCGCGTTTTGGCAATAATGAGGGGAACACCGAACTCGATAAACTCGGCGGGGCCGGATGGCAGGCGCGGAAAGCGCGCGTCAAGAAAGACGTGCTGAAGATGGCCGAAGGGCTGTTGGAGATTGCCGCGGCGCGCGCCCTGCGTGACGGCGACAAGCTTGACATCGATCACGGGCATTACAATGAATTCGTCGCGCGCTTCCCGTATCAGGAAACCGAAGATCAGTTACGCGCGATTGAAGACACGCTCGGCGATATGAAGTCGGGCCGTCCGATGGATCGTCTCGTTTGCGGCGATGTCGGGTTCGGCAAGACCGAAGTCGCGTTGCGGGCCGCCTATGTTGCCGCGATGGCGGGGGTACAGGTTGCTATCGTTGCGCCGACCACGCTGCTGGTGCGGCAGCATTTCGCCAATTTCCGCGCCCGCTTTGCCGAGATGGGCATGCGGGTCGAACAGCTGTCGCGTCTTGTCACCACGCGTGAAGCGAAAGCCGTGAAGGACGGTCTGCGCGATGGCAGTGTCCGCGTGGTTATCGGGACGCATTCCCTGCTGGCGCAGGATGTCAAATTCGCCAATCTGGGTCTTGTCATCGTGGACGAGGAACAGCGTTTCGGCGTGAAGCAGAAGGAAAAGCTGAAAGAACTCAAGAATGCCGTTCATATCCTGACGCTCTCAGCCACGCCGATTCCGCGCACGTTGCAGCTGGCGCTCACAGGTGTCCGCGACATGAGCCTGATTGCGACACCGCCCGTTGACCGACTGGCAATCCGGACCTTTGTCATGCCGATGGACCCGCTGGTTATCCGTGAGGCGATATTGCGTGAGCATTACCGTGGCGGACAGACATTCTATGTATGCCCGCGTATCAAGGATATGGAAGACCTGGAGCAGCAGCTGAAAGAACTGGTGCCGGAAGTCAAAGTCATTTCCGCGCATGGCCAGATGACGCCGACCGATCTGGAAGACCGGATGAACGCGTTCTATGACGGGCAATACGGCATTCTGCTCGCGACCAATATCATTGAGTCGGGGCTGGATATCCCGTCTGCCAATACGATGATTGTTCACCGCGCCGACATGTTCGGCCTGTCGCAGCTTTATCAGATACGCGGACGCGTGGGGCGGTCGAAAGTGCGCGCCTTTGCGTATCTGACCTATCCGCCGACCATGCGCCTGACCGAAGACGCCCAGAAACGCCTCGAGATATTCGAAACACTCGACAGCCTTGGGGCAGGGTTCCAGCTGGCCAGCCATGATCTTGACATTCGCGGGGCAGGCAATCTGCTCGGCGACGCTCAGTCCGGCCACATCAAGGAAGTCGGGATTGAACTGTATCAGCAGATGCTCGAAGACGCCGTCAACATGGCGCGGGCGGGCGGTGGCTTAGCGGCTATCGAGAAAGCCAGCCAGCATGAATGGAGCCCGACGCTTAATCTGGGTACATCTGTCCTTATCCCCGAAAAATATGTCACCGACCTCGGCACACGTATGAGCCTGTACCGCCGTCTGGGTGAGCTGGGTGGCGAAGAGGATATCGACGGGTTCGCCGCCGAGATGATCGACCGTTTCGGACCGCTGCCGGATGATGTGACCAATCTGCTGGAAATCGTGCGCATCAAGATGCTGTGCAAGGAAGCCGGCATCGCGCAATTCGACGCCGGGCCGAAAGGGGCGGTTATACGGTTTCATCAGGACAAGCCGCCCAACCCGGAAGGCCTTTTTGCCTGGCTGGGCAAGAATCCGGGGACAGTGCGTATCCGCCCCGACCAGAAACTCGCGGTTATCGGTGCCTGGGACAGCGTCAGGGACCGCACACGCGGCGCCCGCCAGATTGCCACCAGCCTTGCCGGACTCACCCGCAGTTAATAGTTCGTTCC
>CAMLMM010000005.1 GCA_946481105.1 uncultured Alphaproteobacteria bacterium | reverse complement strand
TCTCTACGCAGGCGATTACATTGAGCTCAGCTTTGATGGCAACTGGACATTTTTGTCTTATGCATTTTTACGCCGTCCGGTATTGGCTATACGCCAGTTGACAGGTTTGTAGCATGGCGGCGCAGTCAGACTTCCGTCTTCCGGTATTGCATCCCTATCTCAAATTATATCAGGGAGATGCAGCCACGGGGACAGGAGAGCCAACGCGGACATTGCATGACCCGATCGCTAATACTTATTATCGTCTCAACTGGGCTGAATTTGAATGCCTGGCGCGGTTTGTATTCTGTTCTACCGCGTATGAGTTAAAGCAAAAAGTCGAATCTGAAACGCTTTTGAAAATCGATATGGACGATATTGCCGAGCTGGTCAGCTTTCTGCAAAGGAACGGTCTGGTCGTTCTAAAAGATCAGCGTATCGTGCCGGAGCAGTGTGGTTCCGGCTTCCTGAAGAAAGTTGTTCATAGTTACTTATTTTTCACTGTTCCTTTATTTCGCTCCCAGGCTTTTCTCGACAAAACATACCCCCATGTAGCGTGGGTGCTGGGGCAAAAATTCTTTACGTGCATGATGGGCCTACTGGCGCTTGGTGTTATTCTGATGTTACCGCGCGCAGATGAATTTTTTCACACTTTTACAGGGCTGGCCACGTTTGAGGGCGTAATCCAGATATTGTTGATATTGGGATTTGTAAAGATAGTCCATGAGCTGGGGCATGCCTATACGGCGACAAAGTATAAAATTCCTGTGCCGCATATGGGTATTGCGTTTATTGTGATGTATCCGGTTTTGTATACTGAAACTACCGGTGCCTGGTCGTTGTCTTCGCGGCATGACCGTCTGGCTATCGGGATGGCAGGTATACGGGCGGAACTCTGCCTGGCAGCGGTTTTCCTGATGCTGTGGAACATAGCCACACCGGGAAGTACATTACAGACATTGTCTTTTATGGTTGTTTGCGTCGCACTGGTTTCTTCGCTCCTCGTGAATCTTAATCCCCTGATGCGATTTGATGGCTATTATATGCTGTCCGACATGACCGGACTGGAAAACCTGCAGGCACGCGCCTGTAATTTTGCCCGATGGCATATACGCCGAGTACTCTTTTCACTGCCCGATGATGCGTCTGAATTTCTGAATGTCCGCACACAGAATTTTCTGGTTATCTTTGGCTATCTGCTGCTGATTTACCGGTTTTTCCTGTTCACCGGGATTGCCCTGCTGGTCTACCATGTATTCTTTAAGCCCTTAGGCCTTATTCTGTTCCTGATAGAGATAGCCTATTTTATCGCATTGCCCGTTCTTTCTGAAATCTGTATCTGGTGGAGCCGACGCCAGGATATCTGGCAACGCCCACGCGGGCGGCGGGTAATTTTGGCAGTGGCGGCTATCAGTCTCTGCTTTATTTTGCCGTTAAACCGGACTGTCGCAATTCCAGGAATTCTGCATGCTGCGGAATATCAGTCCGTATATCCATCAACCCCATCTGAGATCGTGGAAATTCTTGTTAAAGAGGGGGACAAGGTACAGGCCGGAGATGTTATACTAGTATTACAATCGCCGAAGCTGGAACAAGACTATAAATTAGCAGGGCAGAAATTAAAAAAATTAGAGTCGCAGTTGCAGCAGATTTTGGCCGGGGCGCAAGGGCAGGATTCGGCAAGTATTCAGGATCAGATACATGCAGCCCGTGAAAAATTGACAGAACTGGGAAGAAAACGGGATGAACTGATAGTTCAGGCGCCGTTCGCGGGAATGGTACGGGATATGATGCTGAATCTTCATGCAGGTGATATGGTACGGGAAGGAGATTTGCTGGCGCGTATTGTTAATACCCAGGCGAGTCGGGTGACGGCATATGGGCTTGATGAAGACATTGAGCGCATTGTTGTAGGGAATTCAGCTAAATTCATTCCGCATGCCGCCCCCCTGACATCCATTCCCCTTAAAGTAGAGACAATTGATCCGGCAAATATAGAGATATTACCCTGGGCCCAGCTTGGTTCCCCTTTTGGCGGGCCGATAAAGAGTGAGATTGATCCAGCTCAGGGGCATGCGCTCAAGCCCATACAGGCAATTACCCGTATTTCGCTTCTGCCGGAAAATAAAACAGAAAGTCTTGATAATACGGTACTTTCCGGCACCATCCGTATTACAGGCAGCTATACAAGCCCGCTTTATGAATTTTTCCGCGATGCGGCGGGGCTATTCTTCCGGGAATTAGGGCTGAATTAAATCAAAATTACTAAAAAAGATTAATTATTTTGTTTTATAATTATAACACATGAGCGGGATTAATTATAAAAAACTGCGGCTCCTGACGCTGGAGAAACGTCTTATGCTGGATGCTTCGTTACCTGCTTTGACAGGTAACGTGCTCTGGCTCGACGCAGCAGATAACACCACCATTCTTGATGCTGATGGGGACAGTGCCGCTACAGGAACGGGTGGGGCCAATAATGGTTTTGCTGGAACAGTGGGCACCTGGGTCGATAAAAGCAGCAGCAATTACAATGTCACGAGTGCCGGGTCGGCCATGCCACAATACGGGGTTGATACATTAAATGGCAAAAATGTCCTGAAGTTTGATGGCGTGGATGACAGATTATCCAATGTGGCGGCGACAATCGCCGGGAGCAACTACTCAGCTTTTGTCGTGTATCAGCGCACGACAACCAGCGGGCGCGCCAATGTTTTTGAAATTGAAGGACCGGGCAGCCGTAACGGATTATATTTGAATGACGGATCCGGGCCAAATAAATATAATTATTATTTGAACGGGTCATTTTATAATTCAACGGTTAATTATACGGCCAGCGCGTATACCCTGGCGGATATCGTTCAGGCGGGGACCAGCGGCAGCGTCAATATAAACGGTACGAACGTCATTACCGCCACGACCGGGGCGCGCATTACTACGACCGGAGTTTATGTTGGCGATGATTCAACCAGCGGCGATTTTCTGCAGGGCGATATCGCCGAACTTGTGATTTATAACCGCGCGTTGACATCCGATGAACGACATGACGTTGAAAATTATCTGGCCAATAAATGGGGCTTAAGCATTACCAACACAGCCCCGACTATTTCAGCGAACACAGGCGGCACAGTGGCAGAAGGGTCCGCGCAGGTAATAATCAGCGCGATGCTGGCGGCTACGGATGCCGATAATACTGATTCAACGTTATTATATACAGTGACGAATGCGGTAGACCGCGGAACATTGACGAATACAAATACCGGGTTGACCATCGGATTGAATGGCACATTCACGCAGGCGGATATCAATAACGGTTACATTACCTATACCCATGACGGGTCGGAAACGACATTCGATTACTTTGAAGTCACGGTCAGTGACGGTCTGGCGACGACAGCCTCGGCTGCTTTTAATTACACAATTACACCCGTGAATGAAGCCCCCGTTTTTGGTGGCTGGACTTTAGTGTCTTCCGAGAATTTTGAATCAGGGGCAACAGGGTGGAGCGATAACACGACCACCAATGGCGGATCCATCCTGACAAATTTTCTGGGACGGCATTCGCAAGAGGCTGGCGCGCAGCTAACGTCAAAAACCTATAACCTGTCCGGCATGCAGGATTATGTGACCATTTCCTTTGATATGTATGAAATCGACAGCTGGGATGGCGAGAATTTCTACATTTATATCGATAACCTGGTTGCTTATAACATATCCTTATCACAAAGCACTCTCAATTCACCTGCCGATGGCAGCAGCGGGGCTGTATCCTGGCTTGTTCAGGAAACAACGACCAGCAATGTGAACTTCGTTTTTGGAGGATGGGTTGATCAAACGTATCATTACGAGCTTCGAATTCTAAGCACAGCATCGACCATTAAGCTGGGATTCAGTTCAACACTCAACCAGGGGGTAACTGATGAAGCGTGGGGTGTTGATAATGTAAGAGTGTATGAAGTATCCGAAGGTGGCATCCCGGGGCCCCTGAATGTTTCGGAATCGGCGGCAAATGGAACCGGGATAGGATCGGCCATAGCTACGGACCCCGACCTGGGGAGTGTTCTTACCTATAGCATTATAGGCGGGACTGGTGCCGGAGTATTCAGTATCAATTCGTCTACCGGTGCCATTACAGTCAGTAATGCGGCTGCATTGAATTACGAAGTGACCCCAAGCTATACGTTAACTGTGCAGGTAACGGATAACGGAACGCCAAGTTTATCAGATACAGAAACCATCACCATTAATGTTCTGGATGTCCCCGAAAACACCGCGCCCGTCCTGAATGCGCTTGGCCCTTTATCGGTCAGCGAAGCGGCAACAGCCGGGACGGCTTTGGGAACCATGACATCGTCAGATGCTGAGGGGAATACCGTTACCTATTCCATCACAGGGGGGAATACCGATAATTTATTCTCCATTAATTCTTCAAGCGGCGCCATTACGCTCAGCAGCACGGCTTTATTGAATTATGAACGCCAGAATGTTTATACCCTGACCATTCAGGGAACGGATAACGGTTTTACACCCCTATCCTCAACGCGCAATGTCACGATTAATATTACCAACGCCAATGAAGCCCCGACATTTACGCCGGAACAGCAGGTATTTTTTGCCAACCCTACTCTTAACCTGGTGTACAACGCTACCAGCGGAAATTTTTATCGCTATATAAGCACGGCTACAATCCTTTCTACAGCAACATCGAATGCTACTGCCAGCCTTTTATATGGCTTTACCGGATATCTGGCGACAAGCACGTCGGCTTCCGAGAATGCCACGTTGACAGGTATGATCACAACCAGCACATGGCTGGGCGGGCGTGATGCTGCGGCCGAGGGGCAGTGGCTCTGGCATGGCGGGCCAGAGGCAGGCCAGATGTTCTGGCTGGGTAACGCTGCCGGATCGGCACAAAATGGTTTTTATACCAACTGGAATGGCAGCGAACCGAATGATTCCGGTGGTGAAGACGGGATGGAAATTCTGACCAGCGGGCTGTGGAATGACATCAACATAATGATCAATCGGCCTTATATTATCGAATGGACGGGGGCGCCAATCCTGGCCAATTTTTCCAACGGGCCTTATACGCTTGCTGAAAACTCTTCGACTGGGGCATCGGTTGGCTTCGCACATGCAGGTGATCCTGATGCAGGCGATACATTGAGTTTTAGTATTACCGGGGGTACTGGGGCCGGATCTTTCGCTATAAATTCGACCACAGGGCAGATCAACCTGACTAACGCCGCTGCCGCCAATTATGAGTTGGCGACATCGTATACGCTTGACTTGCGTGTTCAGGATACCGGTGGGCTTTTTAGTACGGTGACCGTCACGATCAATATCGCTGATGTGAATGAGGCACCTGTCCTGAACACCAACACCGGTGTTACGTTGAATGAGGGAGCCTCTACTGTTATTACCAATACGATGTTGTCGTCATCGGACATCGATGCGCCACCGGATTCGGCGTTGATATATACCATTACTAACGAAGTTAATAATGGCACTTTGGTTAATACTAATACCGGGTTGGCTTTGGGGTTGGGCGACAGCTTCACGCAAGGTGATATTGATAATGGGTACATTCAGTATACTCATGACGATTCAGAAACAACATCTGATGCGTTTACCTTTGCGGTTACAGATGGCGCTTTGTCTGTTCCGGCAGCAACATTTAATATAAATGTAACGCCTGTCAACGAAATCCCTGTCTATAGCATGACAGGCCCGTATTCCCTAGTTGAAAACAGCGCGCTGGGTGCTTTGGCAGGGGCTGTAACGGCCCTGGACCCGGATACAGGTGATGTGCTGGCTTATTCAATTACCGGGGGAACAGGAGCTGGGGCATTTGCGATTAATGCAGGGACTGGCGCTATTATATTAACCAATGTAGCTGCCGCCAATTATGAAATGGTTACTTCTTATACATTAGATATCCGTGTACAGGACATAGCCGGGTTGTTTAGTACAGTAACGGTGACTATTAATATTCTGGACGCCAATGATACGCCAACCGATATTGCCTTAACCAATAATCAGGTCACTGAAAATGATCCGTTTGGCACAATTGTAGGTTCTTTGTCCTCTGTAGATGAGGACGTAGCAGATACGCATATTTATTCACTGGTCAGCAATCCCGGAAGCAAATTCATGATCGTAGGCGGTCAGCTTCAGGTTGCCGGTAATATTGATTATGAGGCCACGCAGTTTATACATTTGATCATACGCAGCGATGATGGTCACGGTGAAATTTATGATGAGGCATTTACCATCAATATTATAAATCTGGCAGACAGTTTCGTGGCGCCACCTGCCACAGGAAGCGGACCGGTTATTTCCCATCCAGAACAACCAAGTGTTGCCGGGAACGAACGCCGTGAAAGCGTATTGCGCGAAACATTGCGTGGAGGCGCGGAAGGCCAGGAAGCAGCTTTTTATGGCTTGGGCAGTTTCCTGCAAATTCTGCGGGAAAACACAACATTTCAACTGCGCAAAATTGCCAGTCTGCTGGATAAAAAACTGGATGATGGTACATCGTATCTTTTTGGTAGGGCAGGGGGGGCAGGACATGCGGATAACGTATCCGACTACGCCTTGACGCATGAGGAGCATTATACCAATATTCGTCAGGCACTTGAGTTTCTTAACAGCGTTGAGGATAGCAATGATGCCCTTAAAGATAATCATACGACCCCTGTTGAAAAAGAAATATATAACCCATTACAGCGGCAATTTGTTGATGTCATGACCTATCATGAGCAGCGTCAGGCGAATTTGCGTAAAGCTTTGCTATCCAATGTGTAAAAAACCCGTCGCAAAGGACGGGTTTTTTAAACTGAACTCAATTAATGATGCAGGCCTGTATGAGATTGGGCTTCCTGATTTATGCCGAAACTTGATCCCCCGGCCAGCGAAGTCAGTGTTGAATCTGCGTTTTTTTCCTGGTCCAGTATAGAATGCAGAATTTGGGCTTCGGACGTAAAACCTAAGCATTCTGCAAAAGCGCACAGACACCCATAAGTGGCTATTTCATAATGCTCCACTTTCTGGGCGGCCAAAATCAGGGCGGCATCCAGAGCCTGGCGGTCGTCTGTATTGCCCATAAGTTCTTTGGCTTCCTTCAGGATGCCTTTTATGGCTTCGCATTCCTCTGCCTTTATTTCAATGTCCAGAGAGCCCATGACTTGCACCAGTTTACTAACCTGGTCTTTTGTCTCATCAAGATGACTAAGGAATGCGTCGCGCAGTTCGGGATTTGTTGCCTTATCAGCCATATCAGATAAGGCCTCGATAAGCTTATTCTCGGCGTAATACATATCGCGCAATTGTTCTACAAATAAATCTTCTAATGAATTGATTTCCATGATTGTCTCCTTCAGATGAAAAAAAATGAATGGCTGACATCACGCAGGGAGAGATAATGCCAGCCATTCGCCAAAAGCCAACCTATTGTGGACTAGGCTGCTTTATTCGGTGATTGGGATGATGCACGACGGCGAGCCGTATCCCATTCTTCAATTTGCCTATCGGCTTCATCGCGGGCGATGCCATAGTTTTTCTGAATGTAACCAGAGAGCTTTTCACGGCTGCCATTAATCTGGTCCAGCACATCATCCGTCAATTTGCCCCATTTTTTCTGGACTTCGCCTTTGACCATGCGCCAGTTGCCTTCAATAATATCCGTATTCATAATAGACTCCTTGTCTAAGTGTTAAATGAAGTTAACATCAGGCTTACGCAGAAACAGAAATCAGGCTTCCCCTTATTTGTCTGTAGATTTTTTATATGATTCAAGCATGGCGGCCTGGCTTGGGCTAAGTTGAAGATTCAACTCATTTCCGTTATAGACAAGCGACATGAGGTTATAACTCATCGCCGCGTGCTTGCCTCCAAGGCCCAAAACCTTATCAAAGCCAACTACCACCATTTTGGCGGCTCCACCCTGAAAATAAATATCGTCAATATTTCCTACGGTCTCATTCTTGTCGTTAAGTAGCTTCCCATCCAAAAGCTTGGCGACGCTATAGCCACCCTCAGGAATTGCACGGACAAGTGATTTTTCCGTTTTTGGTTCGTAGGAGAACTCAGCTACCGAATCTATGACAGTTTCGGAAAGAGGGATCATAAAGTCACCTTTTTCGTCATTCTGTACAACCGAGGTAAAGTCGAAAGCGACCAATTTTCCGTCATAGCCCGGAAATTCGCCATCTGCGATAACCAGCATATTTGCTTTGCCGTCACTATTAACAATAATATCTTTTACTGTCCCTACACGCTCTTTTTTTTCATTATAGACGGGACTGCCAATCATACCTGAAGCAGAAGAACGGCGTTCTATGGTTGTTTCCTGGCCAGTGACGCCTTCTTTTTCAGAAATGACAAATGCTTTAATATTCTCGTAGGCTTGCTTGGTGTCCTGCTTGATATCTTTCCAGGCTTTTTTCGCATCTGTCGTGAAATCGCCTGTTGAATTTTCTTTGGCTTTAATTTCTGCGTTCGCGGTTGCCTCTGTGCCGGCTGAATCGGCATAGGCCATGGGGACCATGGAGGAGGATAAAATTGCAAGCGCAGAAATGGCTAAAATAGGATGGTTCTTCATAATTAAACCCTCATGGTATTTTAGAAAAATTCGATATTGAATATTGATACATTCCTAACCAATCACATCATTTTAAAGTTCCTCTGCTAAAACTGTGAAGTCAGGATAAAATGAGAACGGGCCTCTATCAGGCCCGCTGGTAAACTATCAGAAAAATATATTGTAAAGTATTATGATGGGGATAGGAATGCCTATTGCCCACATAAGTATGCTTCTCATTTTACCCTCTCTATCGTTAATTTATTTAGCAGTTGTATGGTCATCAATTTCATCTTTGATTTCTTCTGTGGCTTCATCAATGCTATTGGCAATGTTTTGAGGGAAGCTTTCCTGGCGCTGATGATAGCTGGCGATCATGATAATGAGTATGCCGAAGACACCAAGTGTAAGGGCGGCTAATAAAAAATTCCGGGACATGGGTTCCTCCTGTTTTGAATTATATAATTCGACGGGCGATTAAAAATCCGGCTATGGCTGCGGCAGCCACAGCCATTTCCGGGTGATCTTTAAGTGAATCTTCAACCTGATTACTCATGCCTTTCAGGACATCACCGATATTATCCCCAGCGGATGATACCGCACGTTCAATGCGCCGGCGGCGATATGATTTTATGGCAGTATTAATACCGATAAGCAGGAAACCTGAGACGAGTATGAAAATCCCGCAGAATGAAAGAGCAACCGAGATATTATAATTTTGACTCAGGTGAATAAATAACCCTGCAACAACGAAGGCGTAGGCAGCACCCATCATTACGGCGAACGCCCAAAATATAAATTGGTCGGAACCCGTAAGGCCGGATCGTTGGGGGGACGATGCCTTGGCTAAAAACAAGGCATGTTCAATGTATGGCAATATTTTCAGCATTGCGTCGTCCTCCGGCTCCGGCATAGCTAATCACATTTCTAGCTACGGCGCATAAAGAGACTGATGACTGCACCCGCCAGAAAGGCAAAGGCCAGACCTTTTACGGGTTGCTCCTGTACATAAGTTCTCACCTGATTAAGGTCGCGGTCAAACGTGGCGCGCAAGTCGGCAGATTTTGCCTTCAGGTATTCGGACGTGCGGGAGCCAATTTCAGCTGCAGCCACGCTGGCATCGGCTTTTACCTGCCCCGCCAATTCACTTACGCCTTCTTTCAGGTCGTCAATGGAATGGGAGATTTTGTTTACGGAAGAGTAATCCGTAGTATTGTTCACTATTTTCATGGCAGTCTCCTTGTTGGGGTGTTCAAGGAAACCAACATGTGTAGGGACAAAAGGTTCCTTTTTGGAACCATAGCCAATCTATCACTGCGCTATTTAGTGACGTTGCCACAGAACATATAACCCACGCCGCGTATGGTCTTAATAAGTTCAGGGCTTTTGGGGTTATCGCCCAGTTTTCGGCGAATGCGGGCAATTTGTATATCAATAGCCCGGTCGTATGAATCGAAATTGGTACCTTCACGTGTAATTTCAAACAGGCGCTCCCGGCTGACGGCCTTCCGGGATGAAAGCACAAGGGCTTCCAGAAGTTTGAACTCACCGGTTGTAAGGTCGGCGGAGCTTCCGTCTTTATTATAAAGCTGATATTGGCCACGGTCCAGATGCCAGTCCCCAAAGTATATTTTTTCATCGACAGGGCTGACATTACTGTCATTGCTGGCGGAAGGGGGCGGGGCCAGTGTTCGGCGCATAACCACCTTTATCCGTGCCGCCAGTTCGCGCATTTCAAAAGGTTTGGTAATGTAGTCGTCCGCGCCCATTTCCAGGCAGACTATTTTCTCGGTCGTATCTGTTTTTCCGCTGACTATGATGATGGGAGCTTTCGTGATTTCCCGGATTCGTGAAATCAATTCAAGCCCTTCTGCATCCTTTAAAACAAGATCAAGCAGAACCAGATCAAAGCTGCTGACCTGGTTAAGCCAGATATCAACTTCTTTCATGTTATGGGCGCGCAGAACCTTGTACCCATCGCCTTCCAGATATTCTTTGGTTACGAGCTGGAGGTTTTCATCGTCATCGACGCTGAGGATAGTCGCTTTTTCCATTTTCATTGCCGTAATAATTTAAGGGATAAGGTCATTATAAAGATAATGTTACAAGATTGATACAATTTTTTTCGTTCCTGAAACATTCGTGACATTAGCCGCTTACAAATAAGGTCTACCTTTAATTGTCCAACGAGCTAAGGAGAAAAGAGATGCTTACAGATTCCGAATTGTTCTGTGAACTTGAAGGGCTTAACCGTTTTGCGGTCAAACTATGCCGCAATCCAGCAGACGCCGAAGACCTCGTGCAATCTACTATTGAAAAAGCGCTGCGAAACCGTGAGAAATTTCATGATGGGACAAAGGCTTTTAGCTGGTTATCAAAAATCATGTTTAACATATTTGCGACGGGGTATAAGCGCCAGTCTAAATTTGAAAGCATGTATGATCCTGAACCGCTTTTAATGAATATTGAGTCGGCACCGACCCAAGAAGATATGATTATGGTTCACGAAGTCCAGAATGCCTTGATGAAATTGAGCGCGCCGCATCGTGAGATACTTATTCTTATATGCGCGTATGAAATGAGCTATGAAGAAGTGAGTGACCGACTGGATATCCCTGTAGGCACCGTTCGTTCCCGTTTGTCACGGGCACGGGATGCGCTGATTCAGGAAATGGGTGGCAGCAATCGCAAATTGCCACTTGATCAAGCAAGCATGACAGTAAGCTCTATACTGGTCAATTAGGCATTAATATGCTGGCGGCGATTACCCTCGTCGCCAGTATGTGCCCTGACGACTGCACGTAAATCTTTCTGGTGAATCGGTTTTGTCAAATGGTCATCCATGCCCGCCTGACGGCAGCGGTCAATATCCTGATAGGTTGCGTGGGCCGTCATTCCAATGATGGGGGTGTGTGCTAATCCCTGTTCCCTTTCAAGCTCACGGATTCTTGCTGTGGCTGTGACGCCGTCCATTTTGGGCATTTGCAGATCCATGAGAATCGCATCATAACTATTTCTCATGAATAATTCCAAAGCTTCGAGGCCATTGCGCGCAACATCGAAAGCAATATTCATATCCTCAAGCGCAAAACCTATAACTACAATATTCCCTTCATAATCTTCAACCATCAGTATCCGCTTTGATGTATTGTCGTTGGCTTCCTGCAGGGCAGTGGCAGGCTGGGTCTCGGGTAGCGGTAAGGCGGCGGGAGGCAGGGTGGCCTGTTCATGCGCCGCCAGCTTATCCGGATTGATTTCATGAAGATTCAGAATACTGGTAGGGATATCGAGGGTAAAGATAGAGCCACGGCCTATTTCACTGGCGACAACAATAGTGCCGCCCATTATTTCGGCCAGCTTCCGTGAAATGGGTAACCCAAGTCCTGTACCACGGTATCGCTTGGAGATTGTATCATCAACCTGTTTGAACCGATCAAAGATAATTTCCAGGTTTTCGGAATCTATGCCAATGCCTGTATCGATAACATCCACCTTCAGGCGCGCCTGACCCGCTTTGTCGCCCTGTATAATAATATGGGGCCGGATGGTGACGTGTCCTTTGTCCGTGAACTTGATGGCATTTCCTACCAGGTTAATTAAGATTTGTCTTAGCCGCACATGGTCGCCTTCAAAAATCAAGTGCTCAATATTCTTATGCTGGGATATGAGAGAGATATTTTTCTCCACAGCCTGGACAGACATGATTGCTACAATTTCATCAAAAAGTTGCCCTAATACAATTCCATCGGAAGAAAGTTCGATTTCACCGCTGTCGATTTTGGAAAAATCAAGCACGTCGTTAAGCAGATCGCGCAGGGTGGAAGAACTGGTAATTAACGTTTTCAGAAGAACCTGCTGACGCTCGTCAAGTTTATCCTTATGCCGATTTAAAATTTCGGCCACACCGGTGATCGCGGTTAAAGGTGTGCGAATTTCGTGACTCATATGTGCCAGAAATTCCATTTTTGACTTGCTGGAATTCTCTGCTTCCTCTTTATCGCGACGTAAACGCTGTTCATATTGCTTGGATGTGGTGATATCCGTGTGTGAGCCGATCATCCGGACTACCTTGCCGGTTTCGTTATAAATGCCGCCGCCCCGCGCATTAACCCATATCCAGTGTCCATCATAATGTTTAACCCTGAAAACATTGTGGTATTCCAGAGTTTGGCCATCGATAAATTCATCCAGCCGCTGATGAAAATTTCCAATATCGTCGGGATGGATAAGGTCGAGGGGATTTTTTCCGCCCATAAAAAACGGGACGCCCCATATGTGACCATCGTAATTTGGCTTGTTATAGCCGCACATGCGGAATATCTGAGACGAAAGGAAGATATTTTTTGTCTCTATATTCCAGTCGAATACACCGTCGTTGGTAGCTTTTACAGCGACTGTGTATCTGTCTTCTAATGCCTGAAAGCGTTCGCCTTCGGTTAGATGCCGCCGCTGAATTGAGAAGACAACCCAGTTGGACAGGATAATAAGCACGCAGGCGCCAACCAAAGACATGGCAAGATTTTGTCGATAATGCTGGCGGTTTTTTTCGAGTCCATCCATGTTCGCATGGAGCAGGTTCTTCTCATCTTCCAGAAATTTGCTGATAATGGTCAGAATTTCGGCACGCAGTGATTCAACCTTGCTTTTGCCACGTAAAAATTCCTGTTTATCTTCTTTGTTCCCCACAATAGGAGAATCAGAAAATTTGATGATACGCGCTTCCAGATATTGGATATATTCTTCACTAAGCTTTCTCAATTTTTTATTTTGTGAGTGCTGAATTTGGCGGTCATCGGTCAATCGTTCCAAGTCGGATAATTCCTGCAGGAGCCGAAATTTTTTTGATTTATATTCATCAAGGAATAAAATGTCCCCTGTTATAAGATAACCACGCTGGGAACTTAGCATGCTCTCCAGGGTGGTTAGAAAATGTTCACTTGAAAGCATAACGGCCTGGGAATGGGCCACCCAGTCCATTTTATTGTTAACTTCCTTGCGACCCTGCTGGACAGTCAGCATGATATAGCTGATACAGCTGACAACAAACACTGTAGAGAGTATAAAAAGGTGAGTTGTTTTTCTTTGCATTAACGCCTCAATGGTAGAAAGAATTTATACACTATTTCAGTCCCTGGGCATAAATTAAAATTCAGCCATCCAGGGTGAGCCAGATGGCTGTGAGGAAAAAGCTATAGCCTCCTTCAGGAAGGAGTAAGCTCTTGAAATAGTTCCATTCAGGTCAAAGGAGGACGCCGCCCTTTGAGAAAGCTTATTAAAGCTGTAGCCAGGAATAAAACTACGAAAATAACAAACAGAACTTGCGCTATATTTGCAGAAACTGCCGCAATACCGCCGAACCCGAACAGGCCAGCAATAAGGGCAAGAACCAAAAATGTTAAAGCCCAATTCAACATGATGATCTCCTTTTCAGGTTTTTCATTTTATAAACAAATTATAGGCAGGCTTGGTTCCCGTAGCGGGGCCTAATGCGTTTTGATGTCGACACGGTCTATGGGACCAATGCTGTCTTCCACCTGATCCTTGATAGCAGGCAGAGCCAGATATAAATCGGAAAGTAAAGAATTATAGGTTGTATAATCTGAGGCCACGGCAGAGAAATTTGTCTCAATAATCAGAATGTCCTGGCATTGTTCAACCTAGACCTGGTTATATTCGCGTTTGATATAGATATCGGAAACTAATGGATGGGCTATATGCTGAATATTCTGACTTAAAACAACATAGTGTGAGTCGAGATTCATTTTACTCTCCTTTTGTCTGGCAAATTTAGACCTTGTGAAGAGTATACGCGGCGCGTGTATGGATAGAGTTTCGAGTTTGTTTCTTTCATGAAAAAGTTTGTTTCAGTTTTGTAACGTGAAGTTATGAGGAACAAATCTGAGCCGGGGGGAGTATGTTCCTATGGCTGAATATCCAAAAAAATAGGAGCAAGCAAGATGTTGAAACGAAGCTTAGTGAATGGAACCCTTAAATGCGGTCGTTTGGCAGCTATGTATACTTTAATAGCTTGCTTGGCATTGCCTATAGGGGCAGCTACAGCAGAAACTGTAACAACGACAACGATAGTTGAGCCCAAGGTTCTTCCGAATGTGAAGAGAATTGATTTTATGGCTTTGGATGCCGATGGAAGTAGTGTCCTGAGTATGCGCGAAGTTGGAGATGTGCTGTTTAAAGCTTTTGACGGTGATTCAAACGGTGCCATCGATAACATCGAATATGACCAAAAAAGTGTGATGACGGTCATACCCATGGAAAAAACAACCTTGACTCTCGTGGATGATGACAGTGACGGAAAGGCCGAACATACAACGCTGACCCAGGAAGAGTTCCTGCAGCGGTCAGGTTTGATGCGGTTTGACAAAAAAATGGATGGGCTTTCGCCGCGCGATTTTATGGGGTCAGAAGTTAAGGCCATGGATTTAAATCATAATAATCTGATTGAACTTGATGAGTGGCAGCGTGAATATGCAATTAAAGTCAAGCCCAAGGCGGCAGAGCAAAAGCGCTATAATTACTAAGTAGCCTTTTAAAGAATCCCCCTAGCCGGGGATTCTTTTTAAATATGAGCCATAAAAAAATCAGAGAGCGGCAAGATTCGTTGGCTTTTAGTTGCTTGCACGGAACAAAAAACCAGACAGCCAGTTTGGTATTTATGCAGAATAAAGGAGGACAAAATGAGAGGAACTTCTTATGCCTTGCTAACAATGGCAACAATTGGCGTCCTGCTTACAGGATGTTCAAACATGAGTAATCGCGATCAACGAATGCTTTCGGGGGGGGCGATCGGTGCCGGGGTAGGGGCGGCCGGGGCTGCTGTTACCGGTGGCTGCGTCACTTGCGGAGCGATTATCGGCGGAGGTGTCGGTACTGCTGCTGGCGCCATTTATGATAATAAGCATTAATCGTTAACTTCCTTTAGAGCATCGAGGATAACATGAAATATCTAAAAGCATATATTTTTACAGGCGCTGTTCTGGGCTTTGCTTTTGCGCCAGGCCAGGTCAATGCATATGATTACAATTTTGCTGCTTACCTGGATGCGCATCGATATCTTGAATATGAGCTGCGCGAGCCATGCCAGTTTTATCGCCCGATACCACGCGGAATAGCCCCGTATGACCGATGCAAGGACAGGCATACTCCAATGAAAGAAGTTACAACGCGGTTTGAGCTTTTACCGGTAGTTGCCAGCTATACGATTTATTTTGATTTCGACAAATCGAACGTCCGGAAGGATCAAATAGCCGTTATAGACAAGCTTGCGAGTGAACTGGATTTTTATAAGCCTGCGCAGGTTACGGTCGTTGGACACGCGGATGCGTCGGGGGATGCTGATTATAATAAGGCATTGTCGGCCAAACGTGCCGATGCTGTGACCCATCAGCTTAATTTACGGCATATTTCGAGTTTTTACCTGGATGAGGAGGCCCGCGGTGAAGAGGATTTAGCTGTTCCTACGCCTGATGGCATGCGCCTGCAGGAAAATCGTCGTGTCGTAGTTCAATTCAGAAAATAGATAATCATTTTGCGGAAACAAGTAAAAATACCTGCATTTAAAAATGCAGGTATTTTTTAATATCAGTATGATTTTACTGTGGTTGATGTTGATTTGTTCATCAACCCTTTGGGGTCGTTGGTTGTTTCCGTTTCCTGAACGGCACGTTTATTGCCAAATTGATCATAATATACATTTGTGGTCGTCTTTGTTTGCGTATCTGTCCCCGCAGAATTGCTTGATTTATATGATTCCTTGTATTTGCCTGGTGGCAATGTAGTCGGGTCTGATGTGCAGGCTGTAAGGGGGATAAGAAGGCCTGCGACTCCCAAAATTGCAAACATATGCTTCATTTTTCAAAACCTTTCATAATTTATTTATTTTATCTGCTTAGAAAAACTTTTTAATTACTTGAAAAGTTCCTGACGGAAAGTAAACCAAAATTTACAAAAAACTTTTACTAAAAACGGAACCATAGCGACGTTACCGGGTTGGACGGACACAACCTCAAAGACAATCTAACGATAAGGAGCTTATCATGAACACTCTTACCAAAACCCTTTTGCTGTCCGCTGCGGCAGCCCTTGTATATGCGCCGGCTTTTGCAGATGATTTCGGCAGTTCGAAACTTTCGGGCAGTTCCAACGCTACCCCGTCTACGCCACAATCTCAACCAGTAGCAAATAGCAGTTCTACAGATGAAAACAGCCGTGAGGGAACAGTCGCTGGTGCCTATAACGGAACTAATGACAGCCGTACGAATACAGGTAATAGCCCAAGCGCGAATTCAATGGAACCTGCCAGCGGCGTGTCCACGTCGTCTTCGGCCCGGGTAAGTTCCTCACGCGATGAAACGACAGCGGGGGCCAGTGTGAATGCCGAGGTAGCAGGCATGAGCAATGACCAAATTGAGGACGTTCAAGAGAGCCTCAAAGATAAAGGCTATTCCCTGACCATCGATGGTGTATGGGGGCCCGAAACAGCAAACGCACTACGTTCATTTCAGCGGGCTAATAATCTGAGAGTCACGGGCCAGCCCGATTCAGAAACATTGTCTGAACTTGATGTGAGTGCGAACGCATCCGGTGCCGGCTCGCGATCTTCTGCAACCAGCGGGTACTAGGATCATTTATAATCTAGAAAAAGGCGGGAGCGTCTGTCTCCCGCCTTTTTCCTGAGTAATAATGCGGAACTTTGAGGGGTGAGTTATGTTTGTTTATTGACTGTAATCATGCAGGTAAAATCAAGGAGAAAATTATGAATAAAAATGATAAAAGCAGCAATAAAGGACGATCATCCTCATCTGACTCACGTCAGGATCGCGGCAAGCAGAGCGATACGCGCCGCTAGATGATGCTGTAACAATGATGAGGGGGCAGAATTTATCTGCCCTTTCGTCATTTCAAGATTCAAAAGGAGAATGATATGATGCAAAAATACATTTTATTTATGGCTGCATTGGGATTGGCCGCAGGTACAGCCTATGCGCAAATTGCAACGCCACCCGCCAATACAACGAGTCCTAATACGGCAGCAAGTCCGAACAAAGCCGTAGGTGGACCCGTTACTTCAGGCAGTCCCGTGACCTCTCCGGCCAGTCAGCCGCAACCGCCTGTAACACCCCTTAATTTTACCAATTTGGATACGGACAGAAACGGTTCGTTGAGTACGATGGAATTACAAGCTACTGCCGGAACTGAAGCCACCTTATTTGGTCGTATTGATACGAATGGGGACGGCATGATCAGTTCGGCAGAATTAAATACATGGAACATGAACAGCGCGCCTACGCCCACGCCGGCGCCCACACCCGTTCCCAGCCAGCCTACAACCATGTTACCATTGTCGGGGACTGCCACCAATAATGCCAGTGGGGCGGTAAAGTAGAAGTTTTACCGGCCTGATTGTTCCTTTTCCAGCAGCCGTGCAACCTCGCTGGGGGAGCCTGTCTTTCTGGCGATGATGGCGTATGCAACAGGGACAATGAATAAAGTAAAAAAAGTTGCGATGCCAACGCCAAAGAAGATGACTATTCCGATAGCTGCGCGTGTTTCTGACCCCGCACCCGTAGAAATAATAAGAGGTATGGAGCCGGCCATGGCTGTGATGCTGGTCATCAGGATGGGGCGCAAACGAATGGTGGCCGCCTGAATTAAGGCTTCTGTGAATTCCGTCCCGTGGTCGCGCAACTGATTGGCGAATTCAACGATAAGGATGCCATTTTTTGCGGCCAGACCGACCAGCATAATAAGCCCAATCTCGGTGAATATATTTAAACTTTCCCCTGTTATATACAGCCCGGCGAGGGCGCCGACGATAGCGAGCGGAACGGTGAGGAGTATTACAAGTGGATGAATGAAGCTTTCAAATTGCGCCGCCATAATCAGAAACATGACAAGGATACCCAGCAGGAATACAAAATAAATGGAGCCGCCTGAATCTTTATAGTCCTGGGATTGTCCTTTGTAATCAACGGTGACTTTCTCCGGCAAATTATCGCGCGCCAGTTTCTCAAGATGGTTTAGGGCTTGTCCCAGCGTGTATCCCGAATTCAAATCAGCCTCGATGGTAATGGCTCTGACCCGGTTATAGCGCGTTAAGGTTGATGAATCGGCTAATTCTTCCAGTTTCACCAGATTGGATAAAGGGATGAGGGCCCCGGTTTTATTGGATCGAACGTAAATGTTCTGAATATCATTTGCGGTTTGCTGCGTCTCACGTTCGCCCTCCAGAATGACGTCATACTCGTCGCCGTCTTCGATGTAAGTGGTCACGCGCCGTGACCCAAGCATGGTTTCAAGCGTGCGACCGATATCGGATACAGTTACCCCCAGCTCGGCCGCGCGGCGGTAGTCCACTTCGACTTCCATCTGGGGTTTTGTTTCCTTATAGCTCCAGTCCAGACTATTGAGTCCCGGGTTGTTTTCATTAATTTTTTGAATTAGCGTATCGCGCCATTCCCGCAGTTCTTCGTAGGTGCCGCCCCCGATAACAAACTGCACCGGCTTTGTTGTGCCGCCGGTGAACCCCTGACGCATAATGGGAAAAGCACGGACACCCGAAATACTGGATAATTTTCCCTTTATTTCGTCCATAATAACGAAACCGGACCGCCGTTTGTCCCAGTCGGATAAAACAGCGATGACTACCCCGGAATTAAAGGAAGATGTGTTGCCAAAAGATCGCGGCGCGCGCACGAGCAGACTTTCGAACTCACCGCTTTCAAGGTAAGGCTGCAACCGCAACTCTATCTCATCTATATATTGTTTCATATAAGAGTATGTTGCGCCCTCCGGGCCGTTTACGTTTATAAAGAAGGCACCCCGATCCTCTTTCGGTGTATATTCCTGTGGTATGGCCTTAAACAGGAACGCAATAGCGCCCAACATGGCCAAAAAAACTATAGCGACCATTGCGGGATGAATGAGGAACGCATTAAGTGTGCGCGCATACCCGGCGCGCAGTTTTGAAAATGTGTTATCCAAGCTGCGGGTCAACAGATTGCCATTTTCTCCCTTTGTAAGGAGCTTTGATGCCAGCATAGGGGAAAGCGTAAGGGCGACAAGGCCGGAAAATAGTACCGAGGCCGCCATAGTGACGGCAAATTCCGAGAAAAGGCGGCCGATATCGCCTTCAAGAAAAGTAATGGGCAGGAACACGGCTACCAGTGTCAATGTGGTGGCTATAACGGCGAATCCCACCTGTCGTGTTCCATTATAGGCGGCGACAAGTGGGGTTTCTTTTTCTTCCTGTATGCGCCGGACCACGTTTTCAACAACTATAATAGCGTCGTCAACAACCAGCCCGATTGCAAGAATTAAGGCAAGCAGAGTCAGAATGTTAATGGAAAACCCCATTCCCCAGACGATAATAAAAGCGGAAATAAGCGAAACAGGGACGGCAAGTGAGGGTATAAGCGTTGCGCGAATATTCCCAAGAAAAAGATAAATAACAAGAACCACCAGTATAACCGCGATACCCAGGGTTACATAAACCTCATGAATAGCTTTCTCAATAAATACCGATGTATCATAACGCTCATTGATGCTCATGCCGCTGGGGATGGTTTTGTTCAGTTCAATGGCTTTTTCCTTGGCGGCGCGGGCAACAGAGATGGTATTGGCGGTTGATTGCTTGATGATTCCCAGGCCAACCTGGGGGATGCCATTGCCACGGAATGTGGTTCTGTCTTCTTCTGCGCCACGTTCGACACGCGCCACATCGCCTAATTTAACAAGAGATCCATCCGCGCCACGGGCAATAACAAGTCCACTAAACTGGGGTGCCGATACAAATAACCTCTTCAGCCGTACCGTAAACTGCCGGTCGGTCGATTGAATGCTTCCTGCGGGCAGTTCGATATTCTCAGAGCGCAGGACATTCTCGATATCCTGAACGGTCAGGCCGCGTGCCGCCAGTTGTTTACGGTCGAGCCAGACGCGCATGGCGTAAGTCTGAGCCCCGCTAATGCGGATCTGTGATACCCCGTCAATAGTAGAGAATTGGTCGACCAGATAACGCGTGGCATAGTCCGTTAACTCAGCAATGCTCATTTTCTCACTGGAGAGACTAAGCCAGATAATAACATCGTCGCTTGAGTCCACTTTCTGTACTTCGGGTGGTTCGGCTTCTTCGGGCAAATCATCCACAATACTTGAAATTTTATCCCGCACATCGTTGGCGGCAGCATCAATGTCCCGCTCGGTTTTGAATTCAAGGGTAACGCGTGAGCGCCCGTCTTCGCTGGTTGATTCTATGTAATTAATGCCACTGATACCGGATACGCGGTCTTCAATAACTTCGGTAACACGGCTTTCAACAATACTGGCTGACGCGCCGGGGTAATTCACGCTGACCGTGACAATCGGCGGATCTATATCGGGGTATTCGCGCAGGGAAAGCCGCGTGAATGATACGAGCCCGAAAGCAAGAAGCAAAAGGGATATGACAGCGGCGAGGACGGGCCGTTTAACCGATATATCTGATAGAATCATTCTGCTATTCCTATTCCTTTTTCAGAGGAGCAGCGCCGGTGGTCTTCGACAAAACCTCATGTACGGTTTCACCGTCCTTCCGGACAGCCTGTATGGTTACGGGCTGGCCGGGACGGGCCACCATGGTTCCCTGAACGATAACGTGTTCACCGGCGCTGAGATTGGTTGTCACCTCGATTTTTCCGGGGCGGCGGAGCCCGGTGATGATCTCACGTTTTTCGGCAATAGGCGGATTGTCTTTCGGGCTAACGACCAGGACAAAAGCTTTGCGTCCTTCGGGAATAATGGCGTCTTCAGGAATGGCTATCGACTGGCGCGGGTCTTTCAATAAGGTGACGGTCATCAGCAGACCTGGTTTTAAGTTCTGCCCAGGGTTTTGTATCAGGCTGCGCACGGTAATGGCACGGGTATCTTCGTTAATCTGACTATCGATTGCCGTAACGATGCCTTTGAATTCTTCTTTATAACCCGCAGCCTTCGCAACGATTTCCAAACCAGGCTTCAGCGAGGGGAGGAAGATAGACGGTACAGAAAAATCAAGCTTCATAACCGAATCATCATCCAGAGTGGTAATTTTTGTACCTGGCTGTAGTAACGCGCCTACGCTGATATTCCTTAACCCCAGAACACCGTCGAACGGAGCCACGATAATATGGTCATTCAGCCGCGACTGAAGGGCCAGCATCCCGGTTACGGCGCTGGTATATTCGCGCTGCCGCTGGTCAAGAAGGGCGGCTGATGCCGCGCCTTCTCTCGATAAGGATTTTACGCGTTCCAGCTGTTTCCATGCCTCCTGCACAAGGGATTTCTGCTGCTCAATAAGGGCTTTTTCTTCGGCACTAGTCATTTCGATCAGCACGTCTCCTTTTTTGACGCGCTGGCCATCGGTGAAGTTGACGGCTGTGACGGTTTCGGTGACGGTAGAGGCCAAGGTCGTTGTTTCGTTTGCCCTTAATGTGCCGATGGATTCGATACGATCAACGAATTCTTCCAGAGCAACCTGTTGAATGACAACCGGCGGGGCGTTCCGGGTGGGGGACTGCTGAGCGTGGGTCGGGGAAGTGAGGCAGAGGAACAAAAACAGAGAGATTATATGCGATTTCATGGTAATCCATATTGCAGCAGTTGGCCGTATAGGTTTTATTATCAGCACAGAAGGCGTAATTGTGTCTATGGCTCAACTAAGGTAAATCTATTTTGCCTTTGTTCCAGCAATGAGCAAAAATAATTATTAAAATTATGTCAAGTTAGTGAGCGCAGTAGGTTAGGTAATTAATGTCCCGGCAATTTCAAAGGACAATTGAAGATTTTTTATGTGGAAACTGCGGTGCGGCGGTCAAAGGGAATGGTTATACAAATCATTGCCCGTCCTGTCTTTATAGCAAGCATGTTGATATAAACCCAGGGGACAGGGCCTCTGATTGCGGTGGTTTAATGAAACCGATAGGGATAGAGCAAAAAAATGGCGATTACGTTATTGTGCATGAATGCATCAAATGTTGCCACATCAGAAAGAATAAAAGAGTACCCGAAGATGATTTTAACACGATAGTTTCAGTATCATCGGGGGGGTAGTAATAAGTGGTGAACTATTATTCCGTTACCTTTTTCACGAATTCTGATTTGAGTGCCATAGGACCAATGCCAGGAACTTTGCAATCGATATTATGATCGCTGTTGACCAGGCGGATATTTTTAACCTTGGTTCCAATCTTGATGATATCCGAGGAGCCTTTAAGTTTCAGATCCTTGATAAGCGTGACGGTGTCGCCATCTTTCAGAACAGTACCGTTGGCATCATGGACAATAAAATCTCCATCCTCTTCCCCCTTTGCTGTTTCAGGAGAGTCGGGACGCCATTCGTGCGCACATTCCGGGCATATATAAAGGCTTTGATCCTCATAGGTATAAACTGATGTGCATATAGGACACGGAGGTAGTGTGGTCATGTTTTTCTTCTTATTCTATAGGTTATACACCAAGTCAGTACAGTAAATGCAGCACATTGTAAAATTAGGAATTAAGCGGATAAGCCGGAATTTGACGTATTGTCGGCGCAGGGATAATCGCTTCTGGTGATGTAGATTCTAGAAATTCCTGAATTCAATTCTGAAGGCTGAGGGGTGGTAAATATTATCTCGCTCCAGGATACGGCTTTGAGGTTTCATAAACCCGAGCGTTGGTCGATCATCGCTGTGCCTGAAATTCTGGATTGCGTGGGTGCCTGTATACCCACGTGATTCTAAATCCCGGATAATCGAATTAACATCATCTTCATTCATCAGGTCGGTATGCACTGTTGTACGAATTTCAAAGGGGACTTTGCTCTGGTTGCACAATATATCAAGCGTTTGATTAAAGAACTCGTACTTCTCTACCCCGGTCACCAGTTTGAATTTTACGGGAGGGGCTTTGTAATCAAGGGCGATATAGTCCAGAAATCCGGCGTCCAGAAAAGATTTAATGATATCGGATCTTAGGCCGTTTGTATCAAGTTTAACCGCATAATTCATAGATTTTACTTCGCGGATAAATGCAGGCAGCCCCGGGTACGCAGAAGCTTCGCCCCCGGATAAGACAACGCCATCCAATAGCCCTTGCCGCTTACGAAGAAAGTCCATTACTTGTGTAATGTTCCCACGTCCTTTTCCCTTCACAATTTGTGGGTTGTGGCAATAAGGGCAGCGCATGTTGCAGCCGCTAAACCATACAATGCATGCCGTGCGGCCAGGAAAATCGAGCATGGTAAAGGGCGTGACCGAGTAAATGGGAAGAGTCTTCTGCCTGACGGCAGAAGACTCCCCGGTCGCTTGTGTTAGAGCTGCAGGAGATTGCATGGCTCTAGGCACCCTTGAATAAATTGCCCGTATCTACCCAGTCTTCGACAAAGTGCTTGCGCTGATGATGCTCACCCTGCTTGCCTTTGTTGAAGCTGTCTATGGGACGGAAATAACCCATGACCCGTGTCCAGACTTTTGTTTTGGCCTGACAGTGAGGGCATTCCGGTTGTTCGCCATTAAGATATCCGTGAGTATCGCAAACCGAAAACACGGGCGTTACAGTCACGTAGGGCAGTTGGTACGTGCTGAGCACTTTATGAATAAAACGCTTGCAGGATTCGGCGCTGGAAAGTTTTTCGTTCATGTAAAGATGCAGAACGGTGCCCCCCGTATATTTGCATTGCAGGCGGTTTTGCAGTTCAAGTGCTTCAAACGGGTCTTCTGTATGATCAACAGGAATCTGCGACGAGTTTGTATAGTATATATTCTCACCCGAGCCGGCTTGAATAATATCTGCATATCTTTTCTTATCTTCTTTAGCGAAGCGGTAGGTTGTCCCTTCAGCTGGGGTTGCTTCAAGATTGTACAGATTGCCGGTTGATTCCTGATAATTAATCAGGCGGTGACGCATATGATCCAGTATATCAAGGCATAGCTGAATGCCTTTTTCGTCCGTAATATCATAGGCATCCCCGGTAAAATTCCGGATCATTTCATTCATGCCGTTCACGCCGATAGTCGAAAAATGGTTACGGAAGAACGGAAGATATCTTGCTGTATAGGGGTAGAGCCCACGGTCGTACATTTTTTGGGCGAATACGCGTTTTTTCTCCAGTGTGGACTTTGAAATATCCATCAAACGATCAATTTCGTTCATAAGCCCGGTCACATTACCTTTAAACCGGTAACCAAGGCGTGCCATATTCAGTGTGACAACGCCAATAGAGCCAGTCATTTCCGCAGACCCGAATAAACCATTGCCACGTTTCAGTAGCTCGCGCAGGTCCAGCTGTAATCTACAGCACATGGAACGAACAGCACCGGGTGAATAGGCTTCCGGATTAGGTTTTCGTTCCTTCGTTACAGGGTCGACAAGGAACTGGCTTCCGACAAAATTCTGGAAGTAAGAAGAGCCAACCTTGGCAGTATTTTCAAAGATGGCGTTGGCGACTTTGCTGTCCCAGTTGAAATCTTCGGTTATGTTTACAGTCGGAATAGGGAAGGTGAATGGCTGGCCGGTTGAATCACCCTCAGTCATAACTTCATAATAGGCGATATTTATCATCTCCATTTCCGGCGCGAAATGTCGGAATGTCATATCTCCCAGATTGCGTATACCCATATCCCGCGATTGAGCTTTGGCAAGCAGGGTTTTGTTGTCAATTCCTTTAAACAGGTGAAGATCGTTATAAGTCGGGAATTGATGTTCCAAGTCTTCCGGCACCGTAATATCCAGGGTAATATTGGTGAACGGAGATTGCCCCCAGCGTGCGGGCACATTCAAGTTATAAACAAATTGCCTGATGGCTTTCTTGACTTCCTTGAAAGTCAGGTCGTCATAAAAAACATAAGGAGCCAGATAGGTATCAAAGCTGGAGAATGCTTGCGCTCCTGCCCATTCCGATTGCAGAATCCCCAGAAAATTACTCATCTGGCCGAGGGCTTCACGAAAATGGCGGGGCGGGCGGGAGGAGACGCGGCCGCCAACGCCATTAAAGCCACTGTTGAGAAGGGCGCGTAATGACCAGCCAGCGCAGTAACCTGTCAGGCAATCCAGGTCATGGATGTGAATGTCACCTTGACGATGCGCCTGACCTTCTTCGGCACTGTAAATTTCGTCCAACCAGAAATTGGCGATGACCTTGCCTGCGACGTTGTTGATCATACCGGCATTGGAGTAACCTGTATTGGCGTTGGCATTAATGCGCCAATCGGAGCCGGAAATATATTCGCTCACGGCTTCTGAACAATCCACCTGTGTGCCACCGAACAGGGTCACAATTTTATCTATTGCCGGATCAGTGAGATGCCCCTGATGTGGCGAGGACGAATTAGCAGGAACGGAGGCGAGCGGACGGGCGAGGGTGGGCATGATTGTTTCCTTTGTGTATATATTTCAGGCTCGAGAGGCAGCTCTTCCCCTCGGCAGCAAAGGCGGTTGCAGAGAGGAAGAGTTTGGATCAAGAGGTTAAAACGACCACAAGATATTGTGGTTACATTGATACAAATACGCTATAGAATGATTGTAATATTTGACTTGGGTCAATTTACACAGGTTTTCCTCATGCGGATGGCGGTTGCCAGATATATCCTTCTTTGCCGTGATAGAAACCGTTGGAATAGGTGGCACCGAAATTATCCTGGGCCAGAATTTTCAGCCCTGCTTCCGGCGTTTTTTCGCCTGTCAGAACTTTATGGAAGGTTGTGGCAACTTTAACCATATCCTGCGTATGGGGCGACAAGCGAAAATATCCAATGCCCATATCCTGCATTTGGCGTATTTCATGAATCAGGTTAAGGCAAGTATAGGACAGGGTTTGAACGCCATTGACGCAAAGAAAGTCTTTATTACCCAATGTTTTCAACGGCATCCCATCAGGGTCTTCCTCACAAACAAACTGGCAGTTATCCTTGATTCGCCCATGTGCGCGGGCGTGGTAGCAACGGGCGGATAAAGCCAGTCCAACGCGACCAAATACCTGAACCTCAAGGCTGACATCATGCTGTCTGGCTTTTTCTGCCAGAACGGCCAAGGCGGGTTGCGGCAATTCGGCTGGTAATGTCATATGGAAGGCACCGCGCTGTGCTAAATAAGCAAGTGTTTCTTCGTTATATACATTGAAATACTGTCCAATCCTATGCCGTTTTCCCCTCAGGTGGTAAAGGGCCGAAGTATCGTTGGCTTCGACATCAAAATCTTCAAGTTCGCATAAACCAGCTGTCATCCTCCGTTCGCGTTGAATCATGACTTCGGCTAAGGACGAAAAAATAACGGTTTTGCCTGCCCGCTGAAGCCTGTCGGCAACCACATCATAATATTTTTCAAAGAAAGGCGCGCGTTTGGAACATATAACCTCCCCGATATAAACCATATCGACAGGAGCTTCATCGGCTACACGAAAATAAAAATCGCGTTTCTGTTCGGCGGGCCAGTGAAATAAAACAGGCCCCATTGTCAGAGTGGATTTCATTTGCTTATCTCCATCGTTTGCTTTCATAGGCACCCTGAGTTTGTTTATGTCCTTCGGTTAGAGCCAGAAGCTGAGGCATATCAATGTCTTTTCCGGCCAAAACAGAATCGATGGCGCCGCGCCAGGATGAGACAACGTTCTGGATATAGGCCTTGGAACGTTGCCGTCCCTCGATTTTAAATGCATCCACCCCTGCCTTGATAAGATCGGGTAAAAGCCGGGCAAGGTTAAGACTCACTGGTTCTTCAAAGGCGTAATAGGGATCGACTTTATGAGGGGCGAGATAGCGGCCTTTACAAATGGTCGGATATCCGGGATTTTGGGTGCAAGAGAAGCAGTCAATCGTAAAACCATTCAGCTTGGTTGTCAGGTTGCGTTCTTTATCTTCTTCGTAGGCGACCATATGGGCGGGTGAACATACCCCATCCATATTTGTCGATAGACCTGTTGCGTAATTGGTGAGACTGCATCGGCCTTCAGCCATCAGGCCGTGATTCCCAAAAATGAAACATTCAATTTCACATGTGATTTCTTCCTTTAGCGCCTGTATTTCAGGAATGGTCAGAATACGCGGCAGAACCACCCGTTTTACGTTGAATTCCTCGCAGTAAAACCGGATTGATTCCACGGACGGCGCGCCAGCCTGCACCGATAAATGCAGTCTTAGATCGGGATGGTTTTGACAGGCATAATTGGCGACCCCGATATCGGCAACGATGACGGCATCGATATTCAATCGCGCTGCATTATCGATGGCTTCCTGCCATAGGTGAAATTTTCCCGCAGGGGGAAAAGTATTGGCCGCCAGCAGAACTTTCGTTCCATGATCATGGGCATAAGCGACGGCCTGCCGCATTTCATCAAGCGTAAAATTCAGTCCCGGAAAATTTCGGGCGTTCGTGGCGTTCTGGAACCCGCAATATACGGCATCGGCTCCGGCGTCCACAGCCACACGCAACGAAGCGGGTGTCCCGGCCGGACAGATAAGTTCGGGCTTATGTTCTATAGACATGATTGCTTACCTCACGGGCGGTTTGAAGCAGAAAAAGCCCCGTTTTGCCAAAGAAAGAAGCGATATCTTCTGCTATGCTTCCATCCATATCATCGAGGGCATTACGCAGGGCGACGACAGCTTCGGTATCGCCTTCCACACGGAGATCGCGCGAGAAAAAAAGTGCATCGCCGTCATAACGGCCGTCAATCATGCCTAAAAGAGTTAAAAAGGAACCTGAAATTTTTGCCTCCGCAGGTGGCGCATTATGTCTGCGATAGGTCTTCAGTTCCGAATGGTTTGGATTTGGGCGTAAAAATATGACGAAGGGAAGATTGGAAATATCAATGAGAAAAGCCTTATGGTGATGCCCGGTAAGACGGGAGAATATTTCCATTCTGTTATGGGCAATTTCCTTTATTACACGCGAGAAGACCAGATTTATGAGCGGCAGAGGGATAGGTTTAGCCATCAACCGCAATATATTTTTCAAAGATGCGGGTGGAGAACCTGTTTTATTGAATGGTGGGTATGTTTCTTCCATGTCAAGACAGTAAACAGCGGTCACCACGCTGGGATTGACCCAGATCAATCTGCCGGAATCTCAAATTTGCTTAGCTTTAAGGAAGGAGCGGCTTGTGCCCGCCAGGTATATTGTTATGATAGAAGCTATGATAAGTTACAATGAAGCGATGAAGATTATTCGGGACGCCGCAAGTGTCCGGATGTTGGATACAGAAAAAGTTACACTGCACGATGCTGTGGGCCGTGTCTGCGCCAAAGATGTTGTCGCAGGATTGGATATCCAACCGTTTGATAATGCAGCCATGGACGGATTTGCCGTGCGGCTGAACGATTTGCGCGGCGCGACTGCTGATCACCCTGTTCGCTTACGCCGGGTGAGTATAATCGGGGCAGGGGCCAATAACCAAAGCCCTTCTATTGAAAGCGGGGCATGTTGTCATGTTATGACGGGCGCAAAAATTCCACCATTGACAGAGGCTATTATCCCTATTGAGGATGCAATTGTTGAGGGTGATATCATAAAATTTGCGAAGGAACCTCAAAGCGGCCAGCATATACGCCGTCGGGGCCAGGATTTTCGCATGGCTGACCAAGTTATTAAAAGAGGTAATCGCATCACCCCGGCGCATGTTTTGCCGCTGGCAACTCTCGGGGTATCAGCGCTTCAGGTGTTTAAAAGGCCCAAAGTTCTTTTTTTATCGACTGGAACGGAAATTGTCGATGAGCTGGGAGTCCCTTTGGAAGAAGGACAAATATATAACTCAAACCGGCCTTATGCACGGGCTTTTCTGAATGCTTTGGGCGTGGAGTGGCATGAGCAGGTAACAATACGTGATGATCTGAACCAGTTTCTTGCTGTGCTGAAACTGGTTAATCAGGAGAATTTTGATATCGTCGTATCTTCAGGGGCGGTGTCGGCAGGCAGCTATGATTTCGTGAAAGAAGGGTTGGAAAAGCATGGGGCCAATATTTTCTATCACAAAATAAAGCTGAAGCCGGGGAAACCTAACTTACTGGCTAAACTTCCTTCAGGAAGTCTGTATTTCGGATTGCCGGGAAATCCAGTGGCGACGGCGGTCGGATTACGTTTTTTTGTGGCAGAAGCCGTGCGTATCATGCAAAGCATGGAACCTGAAATCCCTTTTCACGCCAGAGCCATGAATAAATTTTCCAAGAAGTCAGGATTGCATATGATTTTGAAAGGCAAACTGGAGCATTGGGAGGACGGTACGCTTACAGCCGAGATTCTTGATGGCCAAGAATCCTTTATGGTTAAACCATTCCTCGGTATGACGGGGTGGGTACATCTTCCAGAAGAACAGGAAGCGGTGAAATCTGGCGAAATTGTTGAAATGTTTCCCTTTATGCCTTCTATGCTCTAATGAAAGCGGCAACGCCCGCATTCTTTTCGATTATGGCGATTGCATAGCGATTCCGTGTCTGAATCACAAAAGTGACAGAGCGTATAGGCATCTTTCATATGAATGCGGTCATCAGTAACATCAATGCCCATTTCCTTCATTTGTTTAAGGGTACGGGAAAAAGTTTCTGGCGTCATGCCAAGGTAGTTGGCGATGGTCTGTTTTTTAAACGGGAGAACCAAGTCCAAATTGTCATGGCCTGCCTCAAGGTGCTTGGTCAAAAGATAATAACCCACACGCTGTAGAGGCGATTTTATATTCATGGCATCAATCTGATGTATTGCGCCTTTATAATGGCGCGTAACAATTCGGAGCAAATTCACTGCAAAATGTGAATCGGACATGACCTGTGCCTTTATGGTCCTGTCAGGTATTAGCAGAAGTTTGCAAGGGGAAAGTGTCTGGACAGATATAGGGGATGTTCCACCCATGAACAATACAGCTTCCATACACGTGTCGCCCGGGCCCAGCATACGAATAGTCGCCTCGCTTCCATCCTCATTTAACCGCAATGTTTTCACACTGCCTTCAAGAATGAGATAGACACCTTCAGGCATATCACCCTGCTGGACCAGAATTTTCGATGCTTCATGTTCCTGTATGACAGAGTAGGCCAGAAGTTCATGAAGACTCGCTTCGGAAAGGGAATCAAAAAGCTGTGGTTTATAAGTACTGCTAAAATTTTTAGGCAGATTTATCATGAGTTTCCGCGCCTAGTTTTAAGCCTTTGTTCCTGTGCTTGATTCAGATCAAGTCACACTTCCTGCTCACATGGGATATTAGAGAAGAGAGGGGGAAAAATAAAGAATTTTCCACCTGTGATTTAGAACAGCATATTGACAGAATCTATCCCATGATAACAAAAACGGACCGGAATTCAGCACTTTCCCTTACCACTCTGGCTTTTACGGTTTGTTTTGCGGTCTGGACGATTTTTGCCATTATTGGGGTCCAGATTAAGCAGGATCTGGGGCTGAGTGATACGCAATTCAGTCTCCTTATCGGTACGCCGATTTTGACCGGGTCACTTATCAGGCTCTTTTTGGGGATATGGGCGGATCAATATGGCGGGCGTCCTATCTTTATAACAATTATGTTGTCGTCGGCTCTTTTTACTTGGTGCCTGACTTATGCTGATACGTACGAGATGATGCTGCTCGCTGCACTGGGGGTTGGTCTGTCCGGTGGAAGTTTTGTTGTCGGGATAGCTTATCTTTCTAAATGGTATGACAAGGCGCATCAGGGGACGGCGCTGGGCGTGTATGGCATGGGGAATATCGGAGCGGCTGTAACCAAGTTTGCTGCCCCGTTTGTCATGGTTGCGTATGGATGGCACACCGTGGCCCAGGTCTGGGCGGTTGCACTCGTAGTGATGGCCGCCCTGTTCTGGATATTTACCAAGGATGAGCCGCAAATCCAGGCTCAGCGGGCAGCCAAAACTGCGCCTAAATCAATGTGGGAATCATTGAAGCCGCTCAAGAAGCTGCAGGTATGGCGCTTTTCCCTGTATTACTTCTTTGTTTTTGGCGGATTTGTGGCGTTAGCCCTGTGGCTGCCACGCTATTATGTGGGTGTGTACGGTATGGATATCCGGACGGCGGGTATGCTGGCGGCTTCCTTCTCCGTTGCCGGGTCACTGTTCCGTGCTGCTGGTGGCTATCTTTCGGACAAATATGGGGCACGGTCGGTCATGTACTGGACATTCTTTGTCTGCTCCATCTGCTGTTTCCTTTTAGCCTATCCGCAGACCGATTATATCGTTCACGGCATCAAAGGAAATATTGAATTCAGTTTTGGCTGGGGCTTCATTCCCTTTACTGTGATTGTATTTGTCCTAGGCTTCTTTATGTCGCTGGGCAAGGCGGCCATCTACAAACACATTCCGGTTTATTATCCCAATGATGTCGGTTCTGTTGCCGGGATTGTCGGCCTGATCGGCGGGCTTGGCGGATTCTTTCTGCCTATATGTTTCGGCATTATGAATGATTACCTGAATATATGGACCAGCTGCTTCATGCTGATGTTCATTCTTGTAGCTGTCGCGCTGATCTGGATGCATATCACGATCGTCATTATGGAACGCAATCTTGAAAAATCGAAATACCTGCCGGAACTCGGGGAAGTTCCTGTGAACAGTCAGAAATAAGGAGACAATTATGGCCAAAGATATTCTTAAATGGGAACCTGAGAGCGAAACTTTCTGGCAAGAGACGGGCAAAAGTATAGCCTGGCGAACCTTATGGATGTCCATCCCCTGTCTGCTATGCGGATTTGCGGTTTGGATTTATTGGAGCGTCATCACCGTTCAGATGCTTAATCTTGGCTTTCCTTTCAGCAAAGGCGATTTGTTTACCTTGAATTCGATTGCGGGTTTGGCGGGGGCCACGTTGCGTATTCCATCTTCCTTCTTTATTCGTATTGCAGGGGGACGGAATACTTTATTTTTCACCACGGCATTGCTGATCGCGCCAGCGGTCGGGACAGGGTTTGCGCTTCAGGATATAAATACACCGCTTTGGGTGTTCCAGCTTTTAGCTTTGCTGTGCGGGTTTGGTGGAGGAAATTTTGCCTCATCGATGTCAAATATCAGTTTTTTCTTCCCCAAGAAAATGCAGGGATTGTCTTTGGGATTGAATGCAGGCTTAGGAAATTTCGGTGTGACCGCCACGCAGATTTTGATTCCGTTTGTCATGACATTTGGGTTGTTCGGTGGAGAGCCAATGATATTGACCAACGCTTCCGGGACGTTAATCGGCAAAATTCCAGCCGGAGCAGAAACATGGATTTTTAATTCGGGATTTATTTGGGCATCGATACTTATTCCATTAACAGTTCTCTCCTGGTTCCTGCTGAGCAATATCAGATCAGAGCATGTATCCCCACATATTGGAGGACCCGTTTCTTCCTTTGTTAAAGTATCCATTATGCTTCTGGTGGGGCTGATAACTTCTATTGCAGGGCTTTGGCTTATCCTACCTGAAAGCGCAAACGGTTCGGGCTTGAACATCAGCAAGTGGATTGTATTGCCGATAGTTATTGCGGCAACAGTTGGGATTTTGGCGGTTCTGCCTGGCTTGAGCGAACGGGTGCGGGCGCAATATAAAATATTCTCCCATCCGCATACATGGATCATGACAGTTATCTATACGATGACTTTTGGGTCTTTCATCGGTTATTCGGCCGCGTTGCCTTTGTCTATCAAAGTTATCTTCGGGTTCCAGCATGTGACGGGTCCTGATGGTGTGTTGACGCATACACTGGCAAATCCGAATGCGCCAAGCGCCTTGACTTACGCATGGATTGGCCCATTTATCGGAGCCATTATCCGCCCGATCGGCGGCTGGCTGGCAGATAAACTGGGTGGAGCGATGGTTACGCAAATATGCTCGGTGGTCATGGTGGCGGGGGCATTGGGGGCTGCACACTTTATGCAGATTGCCTACGCGTCTGCGACACCGGAAATTTATTTCACACCGTTCTTTCTGACCATTCTGACCTTGTTTCTTGCTGCTGGCATTGGCAATGGATCGACATTCAGGACGGTTGCTGTGGTATTTGATCGTCAGCAGGCCGGTCCGGTCCTCGGCTGGACATCGGCGGTGGCGGCTTACGGTGCCTTCATTATACCGATTGTGTTTGGTGAGCAGATTGAAAAAGGATTTCCCGAACAAGCTTTATATGGCTTCGCAGGATTTTATGTCCTTTGCCTTGTTTTGAACTGGTGCGCCTACCTGCGACCAGGGGCAAAATATAAAAATCCGTAAGAAATTACATCCCCTTGATTCAGATCAAGGGGGTGGTGCCATGAATGAGCAGAATGCAGACATATTAGGAGCTTAAAAGATGAGCTATTTTATTGACCGAATCAGCTATTTTTCCCAGAAGCGCGAGCCATTTTCCAATGGGCACGGCATTACAACCGAAGAAAACCGGGCGTGGGAAGAAGGGTACCGGAACCGCTGGGCTCATGATAAAATCGTGCGTTCCACACATGGCGTGAATTGCACGGGTTCCTGCTCCTGGAAAATATATGTAAAGAATGGGCTTATCACGTGGGAAACGCAACAGACCGATTATCCTAGAACGCGCCCTGATTTGCCAAATCACGAGCCACGTGGGTGTGCCCGGGGCGCGAGCTATAGCTGGTATATCTATTCGGCCAATCGTCTGAAATATCCCATGATTCGTAAGAAGCTTCTGTCCTTGTGGCGGGAAGCAAAAAAAACAACCTCATCGCCCGTGGAAGCCTGGAAATTAATTCAAAGCAATCCGCAAGCCAGAAAAGAATATCAGGGCGTGCGCGGGCGTGGTGGCTTTGTTCGTGTAGGCTGGGATGAGGCTAATGAGATTGTGGCAGCAGCCAATATTCATACCATTAAAGAGCATGGTCCCGACCGGATTATTGGATTTTCACCCATTCCTGCGATGTCCATGATTTCTTATGCGGCAGGATCGCGTTACCTGTCGCTTCTGGGTGGCGTATGCATGAGCTTTTATGATTGGTATTGCGACTTGCCGCCATCCAGCCCGCAAACATGGGGTGAGCAAACCGACGTGCCGGAAAGCGCGGACTGGTACAATTCGGGATTTATTATCATGTGGGGATCAAACGTCCCGCAAACCCGCACACCCGATGCGCATTTTATGACTGAGGCCCGTTATAAGGGAACGCAGGTTGTGACCATCACGCCGGATTATTCCGAGGCATCAAAATTCGGTGATATATGGCTTAATCCACGTCAAGGCACAGACGCCGCCCTGGGTATGGCGATGGGGCATGTCATCCTGAAAGAATTTCATCTGGAGAACACATCAGAATATTTTGATGAATATTGCCGTACATATTCGGATATGCCGTTCCTTGTTAAACTGGAACAGCGTAATGGCGCCTGTGTGCCCGGACGCATGGTTCGTGCGTCGGATTTCAAGGGCAATTTGAATGAAGAAAATAACCCGGAATGGAAGACCGTCTGCTTTGATGAAGCCACAGGGAACATTACCGTGCCGACTGGCTCCATCGGTTTTCGCTGGGGAGAAGAGGGTAAATGGAATATTGCCCCAGTAGATGCGGCCAGCGGAAAAACCATCCGGCCGCGCAAAACGTTGCTCGGTGTTCACGATGAGGTCGTAAAAGTAGGATTCCCGTATTTTGGTGGAAAGACACATGAGACAGGTTATTTCCAACCTAATGCCAGAGAAGATGTTCTGGAGCGGAATATTCCTGTTCGCATTCTTGATCTGAACGGCGAGAAGGTTCCGGTAGCTTGCGTTTTTGACCTTCTTTGCGCCCAGTATGGTATCGCACGGGAAGGTCTTGGCGGTGGTCATGTCGCCTCTGGCTATGACGAAAATATTCCATATACACCGAAATGGCAGGAAAGCATTACCGGTGTCCCAGCGGAAAAAGTTATTCAGGTTGCCAGGGCCTTTGCCAGCAACGCCCATATGACCAAGGGTAAATCGATGATTATCATCGGGGCTGCCATGAACCACTGGTATCACATGGATATGAATTACCGTGCCTGTATCAACATGCTGGTATTCTGTGGTTGTATCGGGCAATCCGGCGGGGGATGGTCGCATTATGTCGGTCAGGAAAAACTTCGTCCGCAGACAGGCTGGGCTCCCTTGGCTTTTGCCCTGGATTGGAACCGTCCACCGCGTCAGCAGAATTCAACATCTTTCTTCTATGCGCATACCGACCAATGGCGTTATGAGACGCTTGAGCTGGATGAAATTCTGTCGCCATTGGCGGATCGCAATAAATGGGCCGGATCGCTGATTGACTGCAATATCCGTTCGGAACGCATGGGCTGGCTTCCTTCGGCCCCGCAATTGCAGGAAAATCCGATCGATCTCGTAACGCAGGCGACGGAAAAAGGAATTGATCCAGTGGCCCATGTGGTTGATCGTCTTACCAAGGGTGATCTGAGGATGTCATGCGAAGATCCCGATAATCCTGCCAACTGGCCGCGTAATATGTTCGTTTGGCGTTCCAATATTCTTGGTTCCAGCGGCAAGGGACATGAATATTTCCTTAAGCATTTTCTGGGCACGCAACATGGAGTCCAAGGTAAAGATCTAGGGAATGAAGGACCAGGGCGTTCCGCCGATGTGGTATGGCATGACAAGGCACCTGAAGGCAAGCTGGACCTGATCGTCACGCTTGACTTCCGCATGTCAACAACCTGTGTTTACTCGGATATCGTTCTGCCGACGGCCAGTTGGTATGAGAAAAACGATCTCAATACCTCTGATATGCATCCTTTCATCCATCCACTGTCCAAGGCAATTGATCCGGTCTGGCAAAGCAAATCCGATTGGGAGATATATAAAGGCATCGCCAAAAAATTCTCGGAACTTTGTCATGGCCATCTGGGTGTTGTAAAAGAAATTGTTTTAAACCCAATTCAACATGATACCGCCGGGGAGCTTGCGCAGCCGGATGTCAAAGAATGGCGGAAAGGGGAGTGCCCGTTAATTCCAGGTAAAACTGCGCCCGCCATGAAAGTTGTCGAGCGCGACTATCCGGCAACATATGAGAGGTTCACGACACTGGGCCCGCTCCTGGAAAAATTGGGGAATGGTGGCAAAGGCATTGGCTGGAATACCGATCATGAAATCGAATTCCTTAAAAAACTTAATGGCGAGAAACAAGGCCGAGTCAAAATCGAAAGTGATATTGATGCCTGTGAGACAGTTCTGTCGCTGGCCCCGGAAACCAACGGTGAAGTTGCCGTTAAGGCGTGGGCGGCCCTAAGCAAGATTACGGGGCGTGATCATACGCATCTGGCGTTGCCTAAAGAAGAGGAGAAAATTCGTTTCCGCGATATTCAGGCGCAGCCGCGTAAAATTATCAGTTCACCTACCTGGAGCGGGATTGAGTCGGAACATGTCTGCTACAACGCCGGGTATACAAATGTTCATGAAATGATCCCATGGCGCACGCTGACCGGTCGTCAGCAGTTGTATCAGGATCATCCTTGGATGATTGATTTTGGTGAGGCGTTGGTTTCATATCGCCCGCCTATCAATACGCGAACCGTACAGCATATGCTGGACAAGCATGGCAAAGAATCGCCAACAATCCTGCTCAACTTTATTACACCTCACCAGAAATGGGGCATACATTCCACGTATACGGATAATTTGCACATGCTGACCTTATCGCGTGGCGGGCCAATTGTCTGGGTCAGTGAAGTTGACGCCCGTAAGATCGGTGTAAAAGATAACGACTGGCTTGAGGTCTTTAATACCAATGGGGCTATTGTCGCCCGGGCTGTTGTGTCGCAACGCGTGAACGAAGGTATGATGCTGATGTATCACGCCCAGGAAAAATTGGTCCATACTCCCGGCAGTAAAATTACCAATGCCAGGGGCGGCATCCATAACTCTGTTACCAGGGCCACTGTCAAGCCAACACACATGATTGGTGGCTATGCGCAACTGGCATATGGATTTAACTATTACGGCACGGTCGGTTCCAACCGCGACGAATTCGTTATTGTCCGCAGGGTAGATAATGTGGACTGGATGGAACAGCCAGCAAAAGCGGAGGCAGCTGCATCATGAAAGTTCGTGCGCAAATAGGAAAAGTACTCAATCTGGACAAATGTATCGGCTGCCATACATGCAGTGTAACATGCAAAAATGTCTGGACATCACGAGAGGGCATTGAATATGCCTGGTTCAACAATGTTGAAACCAAACCCGGTATTGGTTATCCGAAAGAATGGGAAAACCAGCAGAAATGGAAGGGTGGCTGGAAGCGTAAAGCGAATGGCCAGATTGAACCCAATCAGGGTAGCCGTTGGCGTATTCTGGCGAACATCTTTGGTAACCCCAATCTGCCGGAAATAGACGATTATTACGAACCGTTCACGTTTGATTATGATCATCTGCAAAAAGCGCCTGAAATGAAAACCATGCCTACGGCCAGGCCACGGTCGCTGGTAACTGGTGAACGCATGGAGAAAGTGCAGTGGGGGCCAAACTGGGAAGAGATTCTCGGGACCGAATTCGAACACCGCAAAAAAGATTATAATTTTAAAGACATCGAGAAGGAGATGTATGGCGAGTTCGAGAATACATTTATGATGTATCTCCCCCGCCTGTGCGAACACTGTCTCAACCCGACATGTGTGGCGTCATGTCCTTCTGGATCTATCTATAAACGTGAGGAAGATGGCATTGTTCTGGTAGACCAGGATAAATGCCGGGGCTGGCGGATGTGTATATCAGGCTGCCCTTATAAGAAAATCTATTATAACTGGAAGACGGGTAAAGCAGAAAAATGTACCTTCTGTTATCCACGTATTGAAAATGGCGAACCAACCGTATGTTCGGAAACATGCGTAGGAAGAATTCGCTATCTGGGTGTTATCCTTTACGATGCAGACCGCATTCAGGAAGCGGCCAGCAAGGAGAACCCCGAGGATCTTTATGAGGCTATGTGCGATATATTCCTGGACCCGCATGACCCTAAAGTTATAGAGCAAGCCAGAAAAGACGGAATTCCCGAGAACTGGATTGAGGGAGCGCAAAATTCGCCGGTTTATAAGATGGCGATTGACTGGAAAGTGGCATTTCCGCTGCACCCTGAATATCGCACTTTACCGATGGTCTGGTATATTCCGCCGCTCTCGCCTATACAATCTGCTGCGACGCAAGGTAAAATTCCAACCCGCGCGGATGGGATTATGCCGGATCTCGATGATATGCGGATACCTGTAAAATATCTGGCTAACTTACTGACGGGCGGTAAGGAAGCGCCTATACGCCTTGGTCTGAAACGCATGATGGCGATGCGACATTATATGCGCAGCAAACTTCTTGAGGGAAATCCAGACACGGACTTCCTGGATGAAGTTGGGCTAACAACTGACCTTGTCGATGACATGTACAAGATCATGGCGATTGCAAATTACGAAGATCGCTTTGTTATTCCGACAGGTCATCGGGAAGAAACGCTGGACGCCTATGGTGAAAGCGGTGGCTGCGGGTTCTCATTTGGAAACGGATGTTCATCGCACAGCAATAGTGCAGTCGACATATTTGAAAGCCCAAAGCAGACGCGTGGGCAATCAGCCAGTACTAAGGATAATCGCGTAAATACCATTTTTGAACGCGATTTCTATGAAAAAGCTCCGCAAGCCAAAAGTGGCTGTGGTGGGGGCGGTTGTGGCAGCTGTGGGTAGAGGCGGAAGAGGCAGAGTATGAAGATATTAGAGTTTTTTGGGCTTACTGGTGAAGGCAGTAGTAATCAGGCGCAGGCCGATTCCGTGCTAAGAAATGCAATGGAGCGGGAAAAAAGTAAAGAATTATTCCCGCACGCTGTCGGCCGGTGTTGTGGATCATGCGGCGGTCAAAAACAGGAACAGAAGTAGGAACTAATATGCGCACACTTAAGGTACTGGGATATCTGCTCACTTATCCGGAAATGCATCACAAGGAAACCTTGCAGGAATGTATGGATATTCTGAGAGCTGAAAAATGGCTGGGTCAGAAAAATCTGGAAGCCATGCAAAATGTAATGGAAATCATGCGGCGTAAGGATATTTTTGACCTTCAGGAAGACTATGTTGCGCTTTTTGATCGTACCCCGTCACTGTCATTGCATCTTTTTGAACATATTCACGGGGATTCCCGGGATCGCGGTCAAGCGCTCGCCGATCTCATGCAAGTCTATGCCGATTCAGGGCTGATTCTCAACGCAAATGAAACCCCAGACTATTTGCCACTTTTTGCTGAATATGCGGCTACGCTGCCACATCAAGAAGCATCCGAAACCATGGGCAGCGTTGTAAATATACTTTCTTCAATTGCCGAGCGTCTGCGAAACCGAGAATCTTTTTATGCCGCCGTTTTTGAGGCGTTTATTGAAACAGCGGCGCGGGCACCTGATGCAGCGGCAGTTGAAAAATACTTGAAAGAATCCTCGGGTGCTCCTTTAAGCACGGAAGAAATTGACAAGGAGTGGGAAGAACAATTCGCTTTTGAAAATACATCGCAGACTACTCAGGCGGGTGGATGCCCCAAGGCGGAAGAGATGCTGGCACGTATGAATAATTACAAGGAAGAAAGGATTTAACCATGGGCAATTATCTTGATTTTTTCCTGTTCCAGATTTTTCCTTACATTGCAATTGCAACTTTCCTGCTGGGAAGCATTCTTCGCTTTGACAGGGATCCGTATTCCTGGCGAACAAAATCTAGCCAGCTCTTGCGCAGGAAGCAACTGGTTATAGGAAGCATATTTTTCCATGTGGGGATCTTGGTTATTCTGGGGGGGCATGCTGTCGGCCTTCTGACACCCATACAGGTTTTTGATGCAATAGGCATATCGCATGGCGCAAAACAGATACTTGCCATGACGGCAGGGGGTATAGCGGGTGTGTTCTGCTTTATTGGTCTGGCTTTATTGCTGCATCGCCGCCTCTTTGATGCCAGAATACGCAATAATAGTTCCTATGCCGATATCGCGGTTTTGGTGTTGTTACTGGCCCAACTTACCTTGGGGATGTTTACAATTCCTGTTTCCATGGGGCATATGGATGGGCATGAGATGGTAAAATTCATGAATTGGGCCCAACACATCGTTACATTGCGCGGGGGGGCGCATGAGTTTGTTGCCGATGTGGCGATTGTCTTTAAGCTCCATATTACCTTAGGCTTGTTTATTCTGCTGGTATTTCCGTTCACCCGGCTTGTCCACGCATTGAGTGCCCCTATTGGGTATGTGGCACGGCCGTATCAGATTGTTAGAAAACGCGCAACATAAGTGAGCATGTCATGAAGACTTTATCTCCGGGTATTGAGGTAAATGGAATCAAAATATCACCGGAAGAAATTAACGCAGAAGTTCAGTATCATCCGGCGGAAAGCCTGACCACCGCAAAATATAATGCCATGCGGGCTTTGGTTGTACGTGAGTTGCTGATACAGCGGGCTGCCGAATTGGGCCTATGTCAACATGAAGAAGCTATAAAAAACCCTGATAAAATTATTGAGGACTTGCTGGCCCAGGAAATTGAGATTCCTGAGGCTGACGGAGAGACGATCAGAAGATATTACGATAATAATAAGAGCCGTTTTTTTACTTCACCATTATTTGAAGTATCACATATTCTTTTTTTAGCTCCTCCTGATAATGAGGACGCGCGTTCTGATGCTTTTTTGAAGGCGGAGAAAGCTATAGCAACTCTCAGGAAAGAACCGCATCTTTTTGAGGCTATGGCAAAGGATCAGTCGGCCTGTTCATCCGCAAAGGATGGGGGCAGGTTAGGGCAGATTAGCCGTGGTCAAACAATGCCGGCCTTTGAGGCGGCCCTTTTTCAGATGAAGGCAGGAGATGTAAGTTATGAACCTGTTGCTACGGAAGTCGGGTATCATATTATAAAAGTTCATCAGCGGGCAGATGGCCAACAGCTGCCTTTTGAAAATGTGGCGGAGTGGATTACAGGCGAGTTAAAGGACAGAAGCTGGAAAAAAGCGGTTCATCAGTATATTCAGCTTTTGGCGGGGCGGTCAAAAATCAGCGGGTTCCGGATGGAGGGGGTAAAAACCCCCCTTATTCAGTAAATAATCAGGAGTGTGTTTCTATGCAGAACATGTTTAACGCGCCTATTTGGGGGCGTGGCTTTCGCCCTTTTTTCTTTATGGGTAGTTTTTATGCTGTCCTGAGCATAGGTTTGTGGGCTGCCTTTTATGCTGGTTATTTTCTGCCGTCGGATTTTTTTCTGGATCCGGTGTCATGGCATGCCCATGAAATGGTATTTGGGTTTAGTATGGCTATTATCGCCGGGTTTTTGCTGACGGCTGTGGCTAACTGGACAGGCGGGGCGCCTGCCAGACAGTTACATTTAGCTGCCTTGTGTGGGTTATGGCTTGCAGGGCGCATTGTCATTAATGTTGATATGGGGCTACCGCAATGGGTGATAATGGCGGTCGCGACGTCTTTTGTCCCTGCGCTGGCTGTTTCGCTTGCTATTCCTCTCTTTAAAAGCTGGAATAAAAGAAATTTTATCTTTCTTAGCTTACTGGCAGTCTTGTTTATCTGCGATCTTTGGTTTTTGGGAACCGCAAATTTAACGGCGCTTCACGTTGCCTTGATGATGATTTTAATGATGGTTTCGTTAATCGGAGGCCGCATTATCCCGGCTTTTACCGTGGCGGCACTCCGGCGCAAGGGGGTAGATGCATATCAGACTGACCAGACTAAATATGACATAGCCGCACTTATTTCCCTGATAGCGGTCGCCCTTTGCCTGATTTTTACAAAGGGTACCATTTTGCTGGGTATTTGCGCTGGATTCTCATGTCTGATCCATGCCCTGCGAATGCGGCATTATCATACACTAAAGACAGGGAGTGATCCGCTTTTATGGATTTTGCACATTGGATATGGTTGGCTGATTATCGGGCTTGGGCTACTGTCCATCACTGGATTTGGCTTATTGAGCGTTGCCGCTGTAATTCATGCGCTGACGGCAGGTTGCATCGGGTCGATGATTTTAGGAATGATATGCCGTGTGACCCTGGGGCATACAGGCCGAGAGTTGAAGGTAAATGCTTTGGTAACTGCATCTTTTGTGATTATCCAGTGCGCGGCCTTAATGCGTGTTTTTGGCCCTATGCTGATTCCCGCCATGACGGCTGACTGGCTTATTGCATCAGCGTTGTTGTGGGCATTCTGCTTTTTCGTTTATCTATGGACCTATGGTCCCATGTTATTCCTGCCACGTCCTGACGGTGGCTCACCTTAAATGTTAGCAGGGAATTTCTTTTGAGGAAATGTCACAGAATTCCGCCAGTTCTGCCATATTGGTAATGACGATATTACGTCCTATAAGGGCGACGCCATAAGGTTCCAGCTTGGCCAGGGCACGCGAGAAGGTTTCTGGTTTGATGTTAAGGCGCCCGGAAATAATTGACTTGTCGTAGGGAAGATCAACAACCCAGCCATCTTTTCCTTTTTTTTCCTTTTGGCAGAATCGAATGAGAAAAGCGCCGATGCGTTGTGGGGCTGTGCGTGTGGTGACTTGCTCCAGCTGCTGAACCAGATAATGCTGACGTGCGGCAATTGCCCCTAACATACGCAAAGCAAAACGAGTGTCTTCTTCAATTTTATGAATAAAAAAGCTGCGTGGAATTTCGATGATGTTTGCATCTTCCACCGCCTGGGCATTAACAGGGTAGGTTTTGCTGTCATTAAATACGGCGGCTTCAGCGAAAGATTCGCCGGGGCCGAAAACATGAATGATGACTTCTTCCCCTTCCTTGGAGGTGCGGTATAATTTAACCCATCCGTTTAATATAATAAAAAAGGCGTCTGCCTGATCGCCCATGGCAAAAAGATCACGTCCCTTAGCAAAGGTCTTTTGATGGCACTGTTTTGCAAGTTCCTGAATTGTATCAGGATCCGTATTACTGAAAAAAGAAGTTTGTTTAATTGCTTGGGCCAGACTCATAATTATCTTTATGAATTATATCTATTTTAGCGACTTGATTTGGATCAAGTCGCAGGTCTTTAACTTCCATCATAATCAAAGGAATTATGATATGTCAGATGCTTATGGGCATGACATCTCCGAGCTAGCCGCGCCTAAGTCTGTGATGTAAGGCAGATATGGACGGTCAGCCGGGGTCGTAGTGGAAACGTTGCGGCCTCCCGTCTTTGGAAAGGAGAGAATGAGTGGATACAAAACCGCAGATTGCGGATAATTTTGGCAGGCGTTTTCCATACCTGCGGCTGTCCATAACGGATATTTGTAACTTCCGTTGCTCCTATTGCCTGCCTGATGGCTACAAAAAATCTGGCTGCGAAAGCTTTTTAAGCCAGGGGGAAATCATCAGGCTGATAAAGGCTTTTGCAGGTCTGGGGGTCTGGAAAATTCGGCTGACAGGTGGGGAACCTACGGTCCGTCCTGATTTTCTGGAGATTGCGACCAGTATCTCCCAGATTCCGGGTATAAAAAAACTGGCTTTCACTACTAATGGTTATAAACTCCCCGAGCGTGCGCAAAGTTATTTTGATGCGGGGCTTCGGGCAATCAATATCAGCATCGACTCTTTGAATAAAGGAAAGTTTGAAGTTATTACAGGCCATAACCGTCTGGAAGAAATTCTTGAAGGCATGGAAGAATGTTTTAGAGTGGGGTTCAAGACTGTCAAAGTTAATACGGTCCTGCTCAAAGGGCTGAATGATACCGAGTTGGATGACTTTATACGTTTTGTAACCGACCGGCCGATATCACTGCGATTTATAGAATTAATGAGGACTGGAGAAAATCTTTCCTATTTTCAGGAGCATCATTTGCCAGGGTCGTTTGTGACTGAACAATTGCTGGCCAGAGGGTGGCGCATAAAAGATCGTAAAGACGGAGATGGCCCAGCACTGGAATTTGAACATAGCGCCAGTAAGGGAAATATTGGCCTGATTGCACCGTATTCCAAGGATTTTTGTAAGACATGCAACCGGTTGCGCATATCAGCTAAAGGTGCTTTGCACCTATGCTTGTTCGGTGAAGGTGGTTATTCCCTGCGGTCGCTTCTGCAAAAGGATGAGCAGCAAGAAGAGCTTCAGGATAAAATAATGTCACTTATGAATTACAAGAAATCAACGCATTTCCTTCATGATGGTTTAACAGGGGCTACACCGCATCTGGCGTCAATCGGTGGATAGAATTAGGAGAACAGAATATGATTAAAGCAAAAGAAATCATTCACTTTCCCGTGAGCACCGCCCCTAATTTTACAATGATAGATGTGGGCCGAAAAAGACCTACGCGCAGACGCGCTGTTGCCTGTGGGTCCATATATATGAACAGGGTTGCATTTGACGCAGTAAAGAACGGCCAGCTTCCCAAAGGGAATGTACTCGCCTTGGCTGAAGCGGCTGGAATTATGGGGGCCAAAAGAACGCCCGAATTCGTTCCCATGTGCCACACGCTACCACTCGACCAAGTGACTATCCATTGCCATCTGGATGAAAGCGAGACCTGTGTTACCGTCTATGCCCAGGCTGTAGCCTTTGCCAAAACAGGTGTAGAGATGGAAGCCTTGTCTGCGGTGAATGCAGCGTTGCTGACAATATGGGATTTAACAAAAGGGACAGACCCTAATCTCTCTATTACCGGTGTGCGGCTGCTGGTGAAAACAGGAGGAAAAAGCGGCACATGGGTGAATCCAGACGGCATTCCGGTTTGGCTGGCTGAACAGCTTCCTGACCCCTCTTTCTTAAAGGGGAGGAAGGCGGCCATTGTCGTGATGAGCGATCGCGCATCTGCAGGTGAATATGTGGATGAGTCAGGTGCGCTGCTTAAAAATTTGTTGAGTCAAGCTGAAGCACAGAGTGATGATGTGGTCATCATTCCGGATGAAGAAGATAGGATTATAGGAACAATAACCGCCATCTGCAGGGATAGCAGGCCTGATATTTTATTTGCGTCTGGTGGTACAGGGCCGGGGCCAAGGGATATTACGCCGGATGCGCTGGCGCAGATATGCGAACGGATGCTGGATGGTCTGGGAGATTTTTTGAGGCATGAGAGCCTGTATTACACGGATACGGCGTGGCTGTCGCGCATGACGGCAGGCATGGTTGGTTCAACACTGGTGATTGCTTTTCCGGGCTCCCCAAAGGCGGTACAGGAATGCTGGGACATTATAGCTCCGTTTATTGGTGATGCACTGGATAAAATTCAAAAGCAAGGATACGCCACAAAATGATATCTGTAACAATACATACTTTCGGTGCCATGCGAAAATTCGGTAATGCCATACAGCTTGAAATTCCTGAAATGGCCACTATCGGGTTTATCAGGAATGTGTTGGCAGAGAAACTGGGGGTTGAGCAACGAATTCTTATTTCTGAGTCGGTTCTTGCGAGCAGCACAGACATTCTAACAGATAGTTATGTTGTCAGCGGTAATTGCAGTCTTTCTATTTTGCCTCCTGTGTGTGGGGGGTAATCATGTCTATAAGTGCATGCGTGACGGAAGACGAAATTGATATCCTGTCAATTATCCAAAATGTTCAGAACGATGATCATGGCGCGATAGATGTATTTATCGGCACGGTACGAAATCATCATAATGGAAAATCGGTGAGTGGTATAACGTATGACGCGCATAAGTCGCTGGCTGAAAAGGCGTTTGGCGAGATATGTGCCGAGGCTGCGGGTATCTGGCCTGGCACAATATATCATGTCGCTCATTTTAAGGGTGAATTGCCTGTGGGCGGGGTAAGTATTGTTATTGCGGTTGGTTCAGCCCACCGGGCGGAGAGTTTTGAAGCGTGCCGCTATGTCATTGAGGAGATCAAGAGGCGGGCACCTATATGGAAGCAGGAACATTATCTGGATGGACGAAGTGAATGGCTGCCGGGACATTCATTAAGGGAAGAGGCGAAATATAGTCAGGTTTGCTGTGGCAAATGTGGAGAGGAACGCCATGGGTGAACAGGTGAAACTTGCCGGGATTGTTTTGGCAGGGGGACGGTCCAGCCGTATGGGAAAAAATAAGGCATTACTGCATTTCAGGGGCCGACCGTTAATAGAACATGTCATAGACATACTAAAGCAGACAGGTGTTCAGGATATTTTTGTAAGTGGTAATTTGCCGGAATATAACAGTGTACAGGATGACAATCCTTTTGGCGGGCCGGTGCAGGCCATAAGAAGCATTATGCGCCATAAAGCCGGATATAAAAAATACTTGTTTGTGCCTGTTGATATGCCGCTGTTAACGCCGGATATGTTGACGGTTTTGCTGACGCAGGAGAAAGGCGGGTATTTTACCGGATGGCCTTTACCTGTCTGCCTTACTCTTCCCCTTGGACAAAGTGCTTCGGCATCTGTTCAGGGGTATCTGGATGACCTTGAGGTGCAGCCTGTTGATGTGCCTGATAGATATGCCTCTTTTATGAAGAACGCCAATACGCCGCAGGAATGGAAAGAAGTTTTATCTGCATCATGAATGTAAAAATCGAGAGCAAGGGAATTACTTTCAAAATTACGGAAGAGGAAATGAATGTTCTTCATGCGAAGGGAATCTTTGAAGAAAAACTGCTTTTGGGAGCAACGCCCTTTAAAATAAGAATAAAGGCAGGCGCCGTTTCATCCTCTCTTGAACTTAATACAGATTTTTGCCTGACCTTGAGCATTATGCAGGAAGAACTTCAGGAGCTTAAAGATATGGGCCGTAGCCGAGAAGGATTGTCCATGTGCGTAAATGGAACGGATGTGCATTTGCAGGTTGATGTAAGGGCGGATACCAGGGCGCGGGCAAGGGCATAAAAATGCTGGGTCTGTCATCGGCTTTCTTTATGACGGCGTTGCTGTATGCCACTGTCGGCTTTGGTGGTGGGTCGACCTATAACGCGCTATTGGTTTTGGCTGACGTTAGTTACCGCATTATTCCGCTCATTTCTCTGATCTGCAATATTATTGTGGTTACGGGCGGAGTATGGCATTTTTACCGGGGGTGGCATCTCAATTTCTCTAAAGTCCTGCCATGGATTGTATTTTCGGTGCCTGCGTCCTTTGCAGGGGGGCTTATTCCCGTCCCTGAATACCTTTTTACAGGTATCCTGGGGTTGGCATTGACGGTCTCAGGTATCCGATTATTGTGGCCGGAGAAAACACAGACCAGATTTTCTGAACCAATATCCACTTCAAGTGAAACAGAGAAAAAATATCTTCCTGCTGTTCTGGGGCTGGGGTTAGGGTTTATCGCAGGGATTACCGGCATTGGCGGTGGGATATTCCTTGCGCCCTTATTGCATTTTCTTCGATGGGGACATGCCAAGGAGATAGCAGGGGCCTGTGCCTTTTTTATTCTGGTCAATTCGTTTGCCGGGCTGGCAGGTCAGATAATAAAAGGGGGGTATGTGGGCATAAGTGAGGCTATGACATCGTACTGGTTGCTGTTTCCAGCGGTTCTCATAGGTGGGCAGATTGGCTCATGGACGGGATCGTCACGGCTTAACTTGGCAATGGTTAAAAAGGCGACGGGGGTGCTGGTTCTTTATGTGGCGGTCAAACTAATCATAAAATTTATAAAAATGCTGGCTTAGGAATTACTTACCCAAGCTTCATATCCACCGGTAAGACTAACAACAGACGTGTAGCCGTGTGTTTTAAGGATCTGGGCCGCTTGAATGCTACGCATTCCCTTCTGGCAATGCAGGATGATACTGGTTTCTTTCGGAATATCTGGAATGTCGCCTGATTTAATTTTTGACAATGGCCAAAGCTGGGCGCCTGGAATATTGCCTCTATCCCATTCTTCCTGTTCACGTACATCGATGAGTATCGTGTTGGTCATCTTCCGGAATTCATGAATGGTAATTTCGGGGATAATGGCACAAACTGGCGATGAGTAGTTAAGTATTATTTCTGCAGTACTCTTGCTGCATACAGGACATGTTGCATTTTTTTCCAGTTTTAATGTTCGTGTGTCCATTGTGTGGGTATCAATAACCCATAATTCTCCGGCCAGAGGCGTGAAGCTTTCGTATTGGGTGATAATCTGAATGGCTTGCAGGGCTTGGGTAACGCCAATGATGCCAGCGACAGCCCCAATAACGCCTGCTTCGGCACAGTTCATAATATAGCCCTTGGGTTTTTCAGGATACAGGCAGCGGTAACATGGTCCCCCCTTGTAATTGAAAACACTGACCTGGCCATCGAATCCTTGGATAGCCCCATAAATCCATGGTTTTCCGAATTTAATTGACGCATCGTTGATCAGAAATTTTGTTTCAAAATTATCTGTTCCATCCAGAATCAAGTCATAGTTTTGAAAAAGCGTTTCTACATTCTGTGCCGTCAAGGCTTCGTTATAATATTCAATCTGGATGTCGGGATTAAGTTTAGATAATTGGGCGGCGGCAGATTCTGCTTTGGGCATGCCGACAAGACCTGATGTGTAAATTACTTGTCTTTGAAGGTTGCTTTCATCAACCTTGTCAAAATCAATGATGCCAATCCGGCCTATCCCTGCGGCAGCCAGATAAAGCAAGGCAGGGCAACCCAGCCCGCCAGCTCCTATACACAAGATAGAAGCTTCATTTATTTTCTTTTGCCCCTCATCTCCAATTTCCGGAAGGAGGAGTTGTCTTTTATATCTGTCAGTCTTGGTCATTTCAGTCTGATATTATCTGCCTGTTTAATAATTTATCTATATATAGCAATATAACTGCCTTCTTGTGCTTATATTAAGAGATTTCACAAAATTTTCAGGCGAGATCATTGTCATATAGTTGGGGTGGCATATCCTTATGCTCGTTCGGCTTGACTTTAAACCATAGCGCATAGAGTGCGGGCAGAAAGAGAAGCGTAAGCAAAGTTCCAACGCCGACACCACCAATCAACACAAAGGCTAGCGATCCCCAGAAACTGGAGAAGGTCAACGGAATAAAAGCCAACATCGCAGCCAGCGCCGTCAGGATAACAGGGCGGGCACGACGTACCGTTGATTCAACGATCGCATCGTAGTCACTTAAACCAGCTGTTTTGTCATGATGAATTTGATCGACAAGAATAAGTGTGTTGCGCATTAATATTCCGGATAAGCCAATTAGGCCAAGGATGGCATTAAATCCAAATGGCTGATTAAACAGCAGGAGCGTTGGTACTGCGCCAACCAAGCCAAGGGGCGCAGTTGCAAAGACCATGAACATGGTAGAAAAAGAACGCACCTGAAGCATGATAAAAGTCAGCGTCAATAGCAACATGAGTGGGAAAAGTTTAACCAAAGCCATGTTTGCCTTTTCGCTTTCTTCAATCGAACCGCCAGTGTCAATCCGGTAGCCAGACGGTAAAGACTTGATAATTTCTTGTAGATGCGGAAGAACTTGCGCTGTCACTTCCGGCGGCTGCATCCCGTCAACAACGTCACCTTGAACCGCTATGTATGGCTCACGGTTGAAGCGTTTCAGAAGAGGCTCTTCCATCTCTATCTTTAGTTGGGCGACCTGCAATAATGGTACGAATTTTCCATCTCTTGTCATCAGGGTTATGTTTTCAATGTCCTTCAGTGTATGACGTTCGGCATCAGGGCTGCGGAATACAACGTCCACCGATCTGATTCCTTCACGCATCTGTGTCGCAGTTATGCCGCTTAGAATAGCCTGGAGCTGCAGTCCGGCTTCCTGCGGCGTTAAGCCCATCAGGCGCAGCCTATCGTTATCAAAAACCAAGCGTTCAATGGGCGCGCGTCCCCCCCAGTCGAGATGCACATCCTGCAGATTCGGATTTGCTTCCATTGCTTTCTGTACGCCGAAGGCAATCTTGCGCAATTCATCCAGATTTGGTCCAACAACGCGAAACAGAACTGGATAGGTGACGGGAGGACCAAAGACAAACTGTTTTATGCGGATGCGCGCTTCAGGAAAATCACCATTCGCCACCATTTTCTGCAAACGGTGCTTTAACTCATCGCGCTGCTTTGGCCCGTCTGTCAGGATAACAATCTGGGCATAGGCTGGATTTTGCAATTCCGGGTTTGTCGATAAGACAAAACGCAGCATCCCCTGCCCGATATAGCTGGTTACGATTTTGGCCAATGGTTCCTTTGAGAGGGCTTGCTCAATCTTTTTTACGGTATTTTCCGTTGTGGAATAGGCGCTGCCTGGTGGCAGATTTATATCCACAATGACCTCAGGGCGGTCAGAATTGGGAAAAAACTGTTGTTGCACAAAGCCCATACCCATAACAGCACTAAAGAACAAGCCGAGCGTTGCGATGGCCGCCAGCCATTTACGATTAACAATAGCGCGTACCAAGTGTCGGAATCTCTGATAATTTTTCGTTGCATAGATGGCGTCGTGACCACCTTCGACAGGTTTGACAGTCGGTAACAACTTTACGCCGAGATATGGTGTAAACGTAACGGCGACCACCCATGATATGAGCAGGGAAAAGGCGACCACCCAGAAAATATTTCCGGCATATTCGCCTGCCGTTGATTTGGCGAAGCCAACGGGAAGGAAGCCGGCAATCGTGATCAATGTGCCAAAGAACATGGGACCCGCAGTGGATGACCAGGCATAGGTAGCGGCTTTAACCCTGTCAAATCCTTCTTCCATTTTTACGACCATCATTTCAATGGCGATAATGGCATCATCAACAAGAAGTCCTAAGGACAGAATAAGAGCGCCAAGCGTTATACGATCAAAATCCCGGCCGGTCAGCATCATGATAACAAATACAGCTGCCAATGTAAGTGGAACAGCGGCGGCAACAACAATGCCAACACGCATACCTAAGGTGGACAAACTGACAATGATAACCACAGCCAGGGCCACAAAAAATTTGATCATAAATTCGTAAATAGCCTCACTAATAACATGTGCCTGATCCGATATCTTTGATATTTCAACTCCCAGCGGCAAGGAGTTTTGAATGCGAATATCTTCGTCTTCCAGATTTTTTCCAAGCATCAGGCCATTATAATTCTTCTTCATAACTACGCCTAAAATCAAAGCTGGCTCCCCCTGATGGTGGATGCTGGCCACAGCAGGGTCAATGTAACCGCGCTTTACCTTTGCAATGTCACCAACCCGTATGATACGTCCATTGGCAACAACCGGAATGTTTTCTACCGTCTCAATATCGTCGATTTTGTTATCAAGGCGGATATATACACGCGGTCCAACAGTATCAACAAAGCCGGAGGGGGTAACATCGTTTTGCAACTGCAGGGCTTGAAAGAAGGCACTGATAGGCACGTCCTGAGTGGCCAGTTTCTGATAGGAGATTTCAACGTAAATACGCTGTTCCTGTTCACCCAGGATATTAACCTTTTCTACACCCGGCACGGATAGTAATTGTTGACGTATGTTTTCGGCCTTTAACACCAGCTCCCGGTGCGGTAATCCTCTTGCCTTCAAGGCATAAAGGGCAAAATACACATCCGAATATTCATCATTCAATATTGGCCCGATAACGCCATTAGGAAGATTGACTTTTTCATCGCCCAGTTTTTTTCTAGCCTGATAAAACTCTTCTGGAACATCTTTGGGGGGAGTTGAATCCTTGAGGTATAATTTCATCAAGATTTTATCAGGATAGGCCGTTGTTTCCACCCGATCATAATGTTCCAGTTCCTGAAGGCGTTTCTCCAGACGATCACCGACCTGATTCTGCAATTCCTGTGCAGTCGCACCAGGCCATATGGCCGCTACTGTCATGACCTTGACTGTAAATTTCGGGTCTTCTGCTCTTCCTAAGTTGAAAAACGCAAAAATTCCGGCACCCAATATGGCAAGAATAAAAAACAGGGTAATGGCTTGCTCCCGTACTGCCCACGCTGATAGATTGAATTTCATTATTATTGCTCCGACATACCGGTATTGTTTATGCGAACTCTCTGACCATCTTTCAGCAAATGTGCCCCCAGGGCAACAATCCGGTCTTCCAATGACAAATTGCCTGTCACAGTTGCAAATTCTTCACCAAGATTAATGACGTCCACAGGTTTCGCATAAACTGTCGAAGTTCCTGCATCAACAACCCAGATATTGCTCCCGCTCCCATTATCGTATAACGCGCCGAAAGGTATGCGGAATGTATTGTTATTGTTTTCAGATATCCTGCTATACGAGACTGTAACCGTTGATCCCAGGGGGGCGGACTGACCTGGGGCTTCCAGTATGTATCGTGCCTCATAAGTGCGTGTTGCAGGATCTGCCGTCGCTGAAAGTTCACGAAGTTTGACGGGGAAGCGTTTTGATGGATCGGTATAGAGGAAGGCCTCTTTCGCATTTTTAGCAAATGAAGTCATGGTTTCTGGAAGAAAAACCACAGCTTCCCGTGTATCTGCCTGGGCAAGGTGAATAACGGTCTGACCTGCTGTCACAACTTGGCCTACATCAGCAGGGACATCCATAATAACGCCATCCGCATCCGCTTGGAGCGTCGCATATTGCACTTGATTATGCGCTTGCCGTGCATTTGCCTCTGCCGCACGCAGTTTTGCGGTGGTTGAATCCGCCAATGCTTTTGCTGATTCATAATCCCGTAGGGAAACAGCCTGCTCCTTAACCAGCGCCCTTTGACGCTCTTCATCCTGCAGTGCACGAACATTTTCTGCTTTGGCCGCAGCCACTGCAGACTGCGCCGCTTTCTGTGCCAGCTCCAGATCAGCCGTATCCAACTCCATTAAAGCCTGTCCTTTTATAACACGCTGCCCTTGATCAACCAGTCGCTTTACTATTTTCCCGGGGACACGGAAGCTCAAGTTGCTTTCCACCCGCGCATGAACTGTGCCCGTCAGTTGAAAAGTTTTTTCATTGTCGGTGTCCAGCATATATGTCTGCACTAAGGGATAAACTGTGTGCGTTTCCACATTTTCAGTTCCGCCACCAAAAACAATAAAAGCGGATATGCCTATCAACACAGGCGAAATAAGAAGGATGTATATTTTTTTATTCACTTCAATTCTCCACTTGATCAAGTCAGGTCATTTATCTGGAATTACTTCATTCCGAAGGTTTTTCTGATCCCCATATCAACTGGCGCGGCAGGCATGAAACGACGTAATTGGCGAAGAATCGATGCTTCTCCCTTAGGGGTGTGTCTCATTTTCCAGGCCCCCAATGCCGCTTCGACCACAGTGGAGGCAACCCCGGCAGCAGCAGGGGCTTTATTGACGTTTTTTAATATTGCCTGAGAAGCAGCATTGCGGTCTGAGTCATAGGCTGATATTGGGGATTCAGCCTGAGGCGCATTGATGTCAAGATTGGTCTTGGTGAATGATGGCTCGACAAGCGTTACCCGAATTCCAAATTCCCTGACTTCATGGTCTAAGCTTTCGGACATCCCTTCAATGGCATGTTTAGATGCTGCGTATAGGCCCATATAGGGCGCAGGGAGGAAGCCCAGCACTGAACTAATGTTGACAATGCGACCGGATTTTTGCTCACGCATATGTGGCAGTACCGCTTGTATTGTACGCAATACTCCCCAGACATTGGTGTCGAAGAGAGCTTTGCCTTCAGCAACGGATGATTCCTCGGTTGCGCCAAGCAAGGTTAACCCCGCATTGTTAACAAGAACGTCAATGCGTCCTGCTTTGGTAATGATGGATTTAATGCCGCGTTGAATGGATTCTTCATCTCTGATATCCATCTCGACCAGTTTAACGCCAGGTATCGGCGTTGATCTTTCCAGGTTACGCACCGTGCCAAAGACCTCACACCCTTTCTGGATAAACAGCTGCGCGGTCGCTCGGCCTATGCCAGATGATACGCCAGTCACCAGAACAACTTTTGTTTTATGAGACATAGAATTTCCTTTCAAAAAGTACAGATATTTGCTTCGTTCACTTTGGTGTTTTCCAGTCCCTGCTGTCTGTCCGCATATCCCTATCTCAATATTATAGGTTAGTTACTATCATAATGCAAGTAACTAGTCAAAATAATGTTAATTCTGACTTCAGAAGGCTAAAGTTAATGTGCTTTAGGATATGGCAATTCTGTGCTTTCAAACCAGCATCGACTGCTGGGCGAAGATGCCCGCCATCGCGCCTTGCCATGTTGCCGTGGTGACCGAGGGCAGGGTGGGGTTGGTGAGGTCGCCCGCGGCATAGATGCCGGGCATGCTGGTCTCGCGGCGCTCGTCGACCGTGAGGACGATGCCGAGGGGCGTATCGACTGTGGCGAGACCCAGCGATTCATGCAGGCTTGCGGACGGCTTATTGCGCGGATGCGCGAACAGGATGTCGACCGATACCTTGGAGCCATTATCGAGCACGACGATGGCACTATGGTCCCCGTGATGGCCGATTTCGGCGATCCGCCCATCGACGACAGCGATCTTGCGGCGCGCCAGATCAGCGCGGACATCCGATGGAATTTCGTGGCCATCGACCAGGACCGTCAGCGTGTCGGTCCAATCGTGGAACAGCCTGACCTGATTC